>JALYTD010000103.1 GCA_030854475.1 Actinomycetota bacterium | reverse complement strand
CCGCATGAGCACGGCGACCGCGACCGAAGCACAGCTGATCGCGCCGCACGGCGGCAAGCTGGTCAACCGGATCGGCGCGCGCCCCGCCGGAGTGGAGAACCTGGAACAGGTTCCGCTCACCCCTCGTGAGCTCTCAGACCTCGACATGCTCGCCTCGGGCGCCCTCTCGCCGCTGCAAGGGTTCATGGGCAAGCCGAACTACGAGCGCGTGCTCGAGGAGATGCGGCTCGACCGGGGCCTGCCGTGGGCGCTACCCGTCTGCCTCGCGATCGACCATCCGCCGCGCGGCGAGCGCGTCGCCCTGACCGACGAGGGCGGAAAGGCGCTTGCCGTGCTCGACGTCGACCAGGTCTACGAGTACGACAAGGAGCGGGAGGCGGAGCTCTGCTTCCGCACCACAGACACCGACCATCCCGGCGTGGCACGGCTCTATGCCCAGAAGCCGCTGTACCTTGCGGGCCGCATCACGCTGTTCGAGCGCGTCCCGCCGCCGTTTCCGCAGCTCGCGCTCGATCCCGCGGAGACGCGCGCCAGGTTTGAGGAGCGCGGCTGGAGCCGTGTCGTCGGCTTTCAGACCCGCAACCCGATCCATCGCGCCCACGAGTACCTGACCAAGGTCGCGCTCGAAACCGTCGACGGCCTGCTGATCCACCCGCTCGTCGGCGAGACGAAGTCGGACGACGTTCCGGCGAAGACGCGCGTCGACTGTTACCGCGTGCTGCTCGAGAACTACTACCCCGACGACCGAGTCGTCCTCTCGGCGTTCCCCGCCGCGATGCGCTACGCCGGCCCCCGCGAGGCGATCTGGCACGCGATCTGCCGCAAGAACTACGGCTGCTCCCACTTCATCGTCGGCCGCGACCACGCCGGTGTCGGTGACTACTACGGCACGTACGACGCGCAGCTGATCTTCGACGACTTCGAGCCGCACGAGCTCGAGATCGAGCCGATGTTCTTCGAGCACGCGTTCTGGTGCAAGGTCTGCGGCCAGATGGCGACGCCGAAGACGTGTCCGCACGGGGGGGACGACCACGTCTTCCTGAGCGGGACGAAGGTGCGCGAGCTGCTCGCCGGCGGAGAGCTCCCACCGGCGGAGTTCTCGCGGCCAGAAGTCGCCGCGGTCTTGATCGAGGCGTACCGGAGCTAGTAGCCGATGACCTGGCAGCTAACGCTCGCCGGGCTCCTGATCGGCGTGCTCGTCGGAATGACGGGGATGGGTGGGGGCTCGCTGCTGACACCCATCCTCGTGATCCTGTTCGGCTTCAAGCCGACTGTCGCGGTCGGTACGGACGTGCTTCACGGCGCGATCTTCAAGACGTTCGGCGCCATCCGCCACCGGCGCCTCGGCACGGTGCACGCGCGCCTAACGTTCTGGATGTTCCTCGGCTCGGGCCCGATGTCGCTCCTTGGCGTCGCGCTTGCGACGTGGCTGGAGCACCGCTACGGCGACGGCGTCCAGTCAGTGGAGGCGTACGCGATCGGCATTGCGCTCGTCCTGGGCGGGATCGGGCTCGTGGCCAAGACGTTCATCAAGCGCGGCGTCCAGCCGAGTGACGCGCCGTTCCTGCTGCAGAACCGGGACCGGCTGATCGCCTTCGGCATCGGCGCCGTCTTCGGGTTCGTCGTCGGCCTGACCTCGGTCGGCAGCGGAACGTTCTTCGGCCTCGTGATGGTGCTCGTGTATCCGCTGACGATCCCGAAGATCGTCGGAACGGACATTTTCCACGCCGCCGCCTTGCTCTGGGTGGCCGGCGTTGGGCATCTCTTCGCCGGGAACGTCGACTTGCACACGATGGCATGGCTGTTGTCCGGGTCGATCCCGGGTGTTCTCCTCTCGAGCAAGCTGACGCTGAAGATCCCGGAGCGCGCGTTGAGGCTCGCCCTGGCCGGCACGCTGATGTTGAGCGGTCTCAAGCTGGTCGACGTTCCCGAGGCGAACTGGATCATCCTCGCCGGCTTCGTCGCGGGTGCGACGACGATGGCCACTTGGGGGATTCGCACCGTGCTCGACCGGCGCCGGGCGCTCGTCACCGACTCACCGCTGCGCTAGCGTCCGCACGCAATGCGGGTTGTTTGGGTGAGCTTCGACGAGATGGGCCGCGTCTGCCTCGAGGCGACCGCCGAGGCGGGCGCGAACGTCGTGGGCGTCGTCACGCTGCCGGGACCCATCGACCCCTACCGCTCCGGCCAGGCGACGTTCGACGATCTCGCGGAGCGTTACGGCGCGCCCCTGATCGAGACCCTCGACATCAACGAGCCGGCCACGGTTGAGGCCGTCGCCGGCCTGGAGCCGGAGCTGATCTTCGTGGTCGGCTGGTCGCAGCTCGTCCGCGCCGACTTCATCGCGCTGGCACCGAAGGGCGTCTTCGGCATGCATCCGACGCTGCTGCCGCGCCACCGTGGCCGCGCCGCAATCCCATGGACGATTCTGAACGGCCTCGCGAGGACGGGCGTGACGCTGTTCGAGATCGTGGATCCGACGGCGGATTCGGGCCCGATCGTCGCCCAGCGAGAGGTGCCGGTCGCTCCCGACGAGACCGCGACCTCGCTCTACGACAAGCACACGGACGCGCACATGGCTCTCCTGCGGGAGTACGTGCCGAAGCTGATCGACGGGACGGCACCGCGGATTCCGCAGGACGTGACGCGCGCGAGTGCCTGGCCCAAGCGCACACCGGCAGACGGGATCATCGACTGGAACACGCGCGCTCCGTATCTGTACGACTGGGTGCGCGCGCAGACGCGGCCCTACCCGGGCGCGTTCACGTTTGCCGGGGACGAGCGGGTGGTCGTGTGGCAGGCGCGGCCCGCGTCCCTCGAGCAGCAGGCGCCGCCGGGGACGATCGTGGCGGAGAGCGGCGGCGGGCCGATTGTCGCGTGCGGCGAAGGCGCGCTGGTGCTGGAAGAGGTCGAGACGGACGCCGAGCTGCCGGTGGGAGCTCTGCTCGGATGAACGTCCTCGTCTTCGCGGCGCACCCGGACGACGACGTCCTCGGCATGGGAGGGACGATCGCCGTTCACGCGGACGCGGGCGACAAGGTACGCGTGGTCTGCGTCACGGACGGCAGCTCGACGCAGTACCCCGACGACGCGGCCGTGCGCGCGCAGAAGAACGACGAGGCGCAGCGTGCTGCACAGGAGCTCGGCGTCGAGCAGTACGTCCATCTCGACCTCCCCGACATGCACCTCGACACGCTGTCCCATGTCGAGATCAACACGGTGGTCGAGGAGCACGTCCGCGACTTCGCACCCTCGGTCCTCTACACGGCGCACCCTGACGTGAACCTGGACCACCGCGCTCTGTTCGACTCGGTCGCGGTGGCCACGCGGCCCGTGCCGGGCCAGGTCGTCCGCCGGGTCTTGACCTATGCGCCGACCTCGAGCACGGAGTGGACTCCGGCCGCGACGAACTGGTTCGTCCCGAACTGGTTCGTGGACGTCACGGCGACGTTCGAACGCAAGCTCAGGGCATTCGCTTGCTTCGAGACGGAGGGGCGCGAGTACCCGCATCCGCGCAGTGAGCGCGCTCTACGGGCGCACGCGGAGTTCTTCGGTGCTTCCGTCGGAGTGGAGTTCGCCGAGCCGTTCGTGCTCGTTAGGAATCTAGAGCCGCTCTAAACTGCCTGCTCCTTGCGGTCTTTACCGATTCTGCTCGTCGCCGGCCTACTGGCCTGTACCGCCGCCGCCTTCGCGGTCACGGAGAACCTGAAGCTCGAGCGCAGCCCGATTCTCAGGACGCGGGTGGACAAGCTCTTCGCGCCGGGCTGCGAATGTGAGCGGCAGCGCGCACGGATCGACTTCCGGCTGCGGCGGGCCGACGACGTGACGCTCACGATCGTCGACGCGAACGGGAACGTCGTCCGCACTCTGGCGGCGCGCTCGCTCCGCCCCGGCTTCCATCACTTCACCTGGGACGGTCGGGACGACCAGAACCGAGTCGTCGAGGACGCGATCTTCAGGCCGCGCATCCATCTCGCCAAGCAGCGACGGACGATCCTGCTGCCGAACCCGATTCACGCCGACACGACGTCCCCGCAGGCGTCGCTGGTCTCGCTGCTCCCCCGTGTCATCTCGCCCGACCGCGACGGGCGCCGCGACAGCCTCACGGCGCGGTACACGTCGTCCGAGCCCTCGAGGGTGCGCCTGTATGTGAACGGAAAGC
Source organism: Actinomycetota bacterium (assembly GCA_030854475.1). Classification (GTDB taxonomy): domain Bacteria; phylum Actinomycetota; class Thermoleophilia; order Gaiellales; family Gaiellaceae; genus JALYTD01. Next base: position 36,419 of record JALYTD010000103.1, on the reverse strand, counting down.
TGCGCGCCCGCACCAGGCCGTTTCTCAAGGCCGGTGACGTCCGGTGGCCGAGAGGCCGCATCGCACCGCTTCGTGCGGGCCGGTACCGAATTCAGCTGGCCGCGGAGGATCTGGCCGGCAACGAGGGAAGCCTCACACCTGTGACGTTTCTGCGTGTGCGTTACATCACGCTCGCGCGCGGCGTGATCCGCGCGCGTGCCGGAAGGCCGTTCGCCGTCGGGGTGTCGACCGATGCCAACCGGTACAGGTGGCGCATCGGCCCTCGCAGCGGTTTGCGGAGGGCACGGAGGCTCGTGCTGATGGTCCCGGCGCCGGGGACGTACCTCCTCGTCGTTTCCTTTCACGGGCACTCGGACCGTGCTCGCCTGATCGTGGGGCCCCCGCTGTGACCGCCGAGCTGGCGCGCATCGGTGGGGTGCTCGGCGCCGCCGGCCTCGCGGCGCTGTTCGTCGCACCGAGGCGAGACCTGCGCCTCGCCGGGTTGGCAGGCCTGGCTGCGGGAGCGGCTCTGCTCGCCGTGTATCTCCTGCCCGACGGCCACGGGAAGGCGCTCGCGGCCGCCGGTGCGGCAAGCGCGGTGGCAGTCGTCGTCGGCGCCTTCGTTCTGCGCCGCCTGCTCTGGCTCCTGCCGCTGCTCGTGCTCGCCTGTGTCCCTGCCCGGATCCCGGTCAGCGTCGGCTCGACGGATGCGAACCTGCTCGTCCCGCTCTACGGCGTCGTGGCTGCGGCCGCGCTGGCCATGGCCTGGGACCTGATCCGAGACGGTGGCCGCGTCCGTGAGCTCGGCCCGCTCTCCTGGCCGCTGGCTGCTTTCGTCGGCTGGAGCGGTCTGACGCTGCTGTGGACGAAGGACCTGCACGAGGGCGCGATCGAGCTGCTCTTTTTCTATCTCCCGTTTGGGCTGCTCGCCGTGCTGATCGCGCGCGTGCCCTGGACGCGCCGGCTGTTCGAGGCGCTCGCGGCCGAGCTCGCACTGATGGCGCTCGCGTTCTCGGCCATCGGCGTCTGGCAGTGGGCGACGCGGGACGTGTTCTGGAACCCGAAGATCATCGTCGGCAACGCGTACGCTCCCTTCTACCGCGTCAACTCTGTCTTCTGGGACCCGTCCATTTACGGGCGGTTCCTCGTCGTTGCGATCCTCGCCTGCCTCGTGCTCGCCTTGCTGGGCGCGTCACGCAAGGTGGTGCTCGCGTCGTCCCTCGCGATCGCCGGCATCTGGGTCGGGCTCGTGTTCTCGTTCTCGCAGTCGAGCTTCTTCGCGTTGATGGCGGCGACCGCCGTCGTGTCGTGGTACGTCTGGCGCTGGCGGGCGGCCGCGGTGCTGGCGGCCGGGCTCGTGGTCCTGGTCGTCGTCGCGCTCGTACTGCCGAGCACCCGTGACCGGTCGCTGAACGCCGCGTCGGGCGGGCGGTTCAAGCTCGTCACGAATGGGCTCGCGATCGCGGCGCACCACCCCGTGCAGGGCGTCGGGCTGGGCGGGTTCAAGCGCGCGTACGCCGACCGGACGCACCTCAAGGGCAAGGAGCCGAAGGCCGCGGCGTCGCACAACACGCCGGTCACGGTGCTCGCCGAGACCGGGGTTCCCGGGGTGCTGCTCTCGGCCTGGCTCCTCTTCGTCGCGCTCTCCCTCGCGTTCCGCAGCGCAGGCCGCGGGTTCACCGGGCGCGCGCCACTGATCTGCGGCGCCTCGCTGGTCGCGATCGCCGTGCACAGCCTCTTCTACAACGCGTTCTTCGAGGACCCGATGGTCTGGGGCCTGCTCGCGGTGATCCCGTTGAGTGCTGCGCTACCGCGGCGCAGGGAAGAGGCGACGAAGCCGGCGACGCTCGGCGGGCAGGTAGAAGCCGAGCGGCAGCAGGACGAGCGGATAGCTGAGCGCGAGCAGGATCGCGACGGCCAGCGGGACGTCGAGCTGCTTCCCGAGCACCGTGAGGCCGACGGCCGCCCCGAAGAGCAGCGCGACGCGCCGCCACTGGTAGGGGACGGGGTAGATGCGCTGGGCGTGGACGGCCATGAGCAGGAACATGAGCGCGAAGGCGGCGGCGCCGGAGATCGCGGCCCCGATCATCCCGTAGGGCGGGACGAGCAAGAGGTTGAGGCCGATCGAGACGATCGCGGCGATACCGGTTACGACCCAATTGAACTGAGTACGCCGCGCACGCCCAATCCCGATCACGACGACGTTGAAGGCGCCCCAGGCGGCGGCCTGGAAGCAGAGGAGGGACACGACGCGCGCCCCCGAGTAGAACTCACTCCGGGAGGCCAGGAGCCGGACGAGCCAGGGCGCTAGGAGCCCGAGTGCGACCGTCATCCAGCAGGTCGCGAACACGACGTAGGTGAGCACGAAGCCGTAGGTGCGCTTCGCCTCGTCCTCGTCCTCGATCGAGTAGGCGAACGCCGGCCAGGCCATGCGGAACGCGGTCAGCGCCAGGACAACCGTGGAGGCGATCCGGGCGCCGATCGAGTAGTGGCCCACCTCGGCCTGGCCCTTCAGCTTCGCGAGGAAGAAGCGGTCACCGAAGTTGAGCGCCCAGATCGCGATCTGGGCCGGGACGAGCGGCATCCCGAAGCGGTTCATGGCGCGGAAGAGATTGCGGTCGAACTCGAGCCCCAGCTGGTACCGCCTGTAGGCCAGCAGCACGAAGAAGACGGCCAGCGTCCCGATCGTGTTGCCCACGACCACTCCCATCGCGCGCTCGTGGAAGCCGACGACGAGGACGACCGTGGCGGCGACCGTGATCAGCAGGTTGGCGATCGTCGCCACGCTGAAGAGCACCGGCCGCTGCTCGACGCGGAAGAGCGAGGTCAGCTGCTCGTAGTTCATCTGCGCCCAGAGCGCGACGAAGCTCGCCCGTACAAGCCAGGCCTGGCCGTGTCCGAGGTTGAGCGCGGCGGCGATCTCCGGTGCGAGCAGCCAGCCCGCGGCGAGGCCGACGGTCGCCATCGCCATCGTGAACCAGAACGACGTACGGACCACGGTGACGCGCTTGCGCTCGTCGTCCGGGTGGTCGAAGTAGAAGCGGAAGAAAGCGCTCGTGATCCCGAGTCGGAGCAACGCGACGAGGATCGCGTTCAGGGCGATCAGCGTCTCGACCCGCCCGTAGTCCCGGCCGCTCAGGTAGTGCGTGTAGAGCGGGAGCAGCAGCACCGCGATCACGCGCGAGACGAGCCCGCCCAGCCCGTAGATCGCGGACTGCTGCGTCAGGCGCTTGATCTGCTGGGCAATCACAACCGCTCGTACAGGTTCAGCAGGCGGTCGGCCGTGCCGTCGGCGTCGTGCAGGCGCTCGACGTACGCGCGGCTCGCCGCGCCGAGGCGGCGGCGCTCCTCGCCGTTCTCGACCAGTGGGCGGAGCCGGTCCGCCAGCGTCTCCTTGGTGATGTTCACGATCGGGATTTCGACGCCGAAGGCCGCTTCCGTGCGTGTGACTGCCTCATCGTGGAGGAAGCTGAGCACGGGCTTGCCCAGGGCCATGGCCTCGATCGCGAACAGCCCGTACCAGCCGGCGTTCAGCTGATCGACGATCACGTCGGCCTCCGCGTAACGCCGACGCGCGTCCTCGTGGTGCAGGTTCTCGACCACGTCGAGCTCCACGCCGACGCGCTCGCACGCCGCCACGACGTGCTCGGTCCCCTTGCGGCTGCGGTTGAGCGCGGCGTGCACGACGCGGACGGGGCCGTCGGGGCGCGGCGGCTTCGGCTCGACCCCGCTCAGGTCGATGCCCGGCGGGATCACCTCGGCCTCAGGCACCCAGCGGACAGCGTCGTAGGAGCCGACGATCTGCGCGTCCGCGCGCCGGCCGTAGTCGAGCTCCTCCCGCGTCTTGCCGCGGATGTCCGAGCCGATGAAGTGGAAGACGGACTTGCGCCCGGTCGCGCGCAAGGCCGGAAACTGGATCCTCTTCGGCACGAGCGTGTGCCCGAAGTAGAAGTGGAAGACGTCGGTGCGCGGCAACAGGCGGGCGAACGCGGCCAGCTGCTTGGGCAGCCCGAGCCAGAACTGCGGCGGTAAGTCGAGGTCGATGTCCGCCTCCGGGTGGAGCTGCTCGCGCTGGAAGACCACGAGCCGCGCGTCGACGCCCTTGCGCCGCAGCGCCTGCACGTTCGTCCACCCGATCCCGGCGAAGTTGACCGGCGCGTGTATGACCCGCATCAGCCGCGCCCGGGTGCCACCGGAAGACGCTTGTGTTTCACATTACAAGTGTGTTCTCCACCCTCTCCTTCAGCGAGGAGGTTTTTAGAAAGAAGTTGCATGCAACACAAGCTTCCGGCCCTCGGCGCGCTCACGAGTCCCACTCGACCTGGTCGAAGAAGCGCAGCGCCCGGCGCGTCGGGCGGACGCGGTCCGCGTACGACGCCAGCTCCTCGCGGGAGATCTCGCCCAGGGCGTGCTTGAGACCGAGGTACGGGAGGTTCAGGTCCTCCTGGTAGACGATCGTGGAGATCCTCGGGTTGATCTCGATCACGAGCTCGCCGACGAGCTGGATGTTGAAGAAATGGTCGAGCGCTAGCTCCTCGACGATGCGGCGGGCGGTCTCCATCAGCCCGGGGTCGTCGATCGTCTCGAAGTACATGGCCAGCCCGGCGCGCATCGATTCGCGCGTCTTGGGATGTCCGAACAGGACCTCGCCGGACTCCGCGATGCCGTCGATCGTGCGCTCCTTGCCGGTCGCGAGCTCCATCACCAGTAGCTCGGGCCCGTCGTCCGGGAGCAGCTCGACGAGATCCTCGAGCCGCATCGCGAGCGCGCCGGGTCGCTCGTTCAGTAGCTGGTCGCGCCGGTCGACCGACGCGGACACGACGCGAAAACCTCGCGAGCCGGAGGACTCGAGGGGCTTGAACGCCACGTCGCGGTCCGGGTATCCCAGCTCGCGCGCCGCCTCGGCCACCGCCTCGCCCCCGCGCACCCGGCGCCAAGCCGGCCCGCGGACGCCGATCTTGTCGAGCAGGGCGTAGGTCTCGGCCTTGTCGTTCGACCGTCGAACGGCATCGGGCGAAGCGACGAGCACCGCCACGTCCCCGAACCGGTCCTTCGCTTCGGCCAGCGGCGGCAGCTCGTACGACGACTGCGGGATGATCGCGTCGACGGCTTCCCGCTCGACGAGCTCGAGCACCGCGTCGGCGAAACCGGGGTCCGTACCGGCCGGCGTGACGTGAAACGCGTCGGAGAGGTGGCGCCCGATCGCCTGATCCGACATGTCCGTGCCGACGATCCGGATCTGCCGCTCGCCGTTTTCCCGCAGCGCACGGGCAAGCGGGGCGTTGCCCGGGACGCCGGAAGCAGTGAGGAGAACCGTCAGGTCTCTCACGACAGGTCGATCCGGTCGTCCTCGAGCTGGCGTAGGCGCTGCTCACGCTCCGCGTCCAGCATGGCGTTCATCGTCTCGCCCATCGTCGTACCGGGGTAGGCCCAGATCTCGGGGTGCGTGAGCAGCTGGAGCCAGTCGAAGCTGCCGGCTCGAAGCTCCTTGTGCGGGCAGCCGCTGCGCCAGTGCTGGTTCGAGTCCGAGCGATAGTGATCCGGATCGAAGAAGGGCGGCTCCATCACGTTCGTTGCGCCGTCGACGGGCTCGCGCATGTACTCGGGGTCGGGGTTGTGCCAGGCGACGACGGGATCGAAGCGCTCGTCGAACGCCGCTGCGGGCCAGACGGCGTGCAGGCCGACACGGTGGCCGAGCTCACGGAGCCGCGCGATCGCCGCCTCGCCCTCCTTGGAGCCGAGGTTGTAGAAGACGCTCTCGGTCATCAGGAAGTACGTCGCGGCCGCACCCGCCTCCGCCTCGAGCTCCGCTACGCGCAGCGCGGCGTCGAGCGAGAGGTCGACGTCGTGGCGCAGGAGCAGGTCCCCGGCTTCCGGCGGCCGGTCGAAGAACGAGAACCGGTAGCCGCCTGCGCGAGCCGCCTCGAGCAGCTCGCGGTAGTGGGCGAGGTCGAACGTGCAGCCGCTGCTCACTCGACCTCCACGTCGACGAGGCGAGCCGCGGCCTCGGCGCGCTCCAGCGCCTCGAGGTTCGTGTCCCCGAGCGCGATCACGTAGCCGCGCCGGTCGCCGTCCCGCTGCACCGGCTGGATTACCTCGCCCTCCGTGAGAAACAGGTCTGCCTGCACCACGCCCGGGAATGAGAGCACGCGGTCGAGCCCGCCGAAGCTCTTGACCCGCCCCGTGGGCAGCGGCCCGGGCTCGGCGGTCAGGAACAGGATGGCCAGCGGCTGGGTGAACTTCGGCTGGACGACGTCGTCCGGAATCTCCTCGCCGAGCGACTGCCGGAGCGCGATTTCGATCAGATCCACGCCTGCTCCGTGCAGCGCGACGTCGACCATCTGCCCGCCCGGGATTCGTGCGGCCACCTCGACGACCTGGATCTCCCCGGTCTCGGCGACGAGCAGCTGCGGATAGCCGACCCCCATGGTCATGCCGAGCGCGCGAAGCGAGAACGGCGCCACCTCCTCTGCCTGCTCGAGGCCGTACCCGTACAGGGTCGACGGGAAGAGATGGGTCATCGCGACGCCGAACCCGAGCCCTTGCGGGCGGATCCGGTCGGACAGCGTGACCAGCGTCGGCTCCCCGTTGCGTACCACCAAGAGCGTGTTCACCTCGCGCCCGTCCTCGTAGCTCTCGACGATCGCCTCGCCGGTCAGAGACTCCGCCAGGGCTGCGTGCAAGTGCCGCTCGAGGTCGTCCACGCTCTCGAGCAAGAAGAGGCCCCGCTGTCCCGCCGAGTCCACCGGCTTGAGCACGGCAGGCGTGCCGACCGTTTCGAGTGCCGCCCGCGCCTCGTGCAGATCGCGCGCCGCGGCGAAGCGGGGCTGCGGGACTCCCTCCTCCGCAAACGTTCGCCGCTGGGCGACCTTGTGCGTCATCCGGTGCGCCGTCTCGGAGCCGATCCCGGGCAGGCCGAGCTGCTCTGCGACCGACGCAACCACCGGGACCGCCCGCTCGGCCGCAAAGGTGACCACACCGCCGACGCCGTGGCGCCGGCCCACCTCGGCGACGGCCCCAACGTCCTGGAAGTCCACCACCTCGCCGACGTCTGCCTCCTCGAGGCCAGGAGCCTCGGCGTTGCGGTCGACGGCGACCACCTCGAGCCCGAGCTCGTGCGCGCGGTGGATTACGCGGCGCTGGTGGCGTCCGGCGCCGACGAGGAGGACCTTGCCCACGCTACTTGACGAGGAACGCCATCTTCGCGCCGATCGGAATCGGCGCGCGGCCCTGCGCCGCGGCGAACTCGGACATCGCCGGATTCTCCGTGATGTCGTCCGCAATCAGGACGCCGCCCTCCCGCAGCGACGGGTACGCGGCGCCGAACTCGAACGACATGCACTCGTACGAGTGCTCGCTGTCGTGCATGAAGAAGTCGATCTCGCCCACCCGCTCGAGCAGTGGCGGCAGCTCGTCCTGGCTCTTGCCGAGCAGCAGCTTCCAGCCCTCTTTCAGTTCGTCCGGAATCATCCAGCCGGGCTCCTTCCCGGCGGGGATCACCGCGCCGCCCTTGCCGGCCCAGAACTCGTCGGGCGCGTAGTCCTCACCGGCGAACTCCGGATAGTCGATCGAGTGCAGCTCTCCGCTGCCGTTTTCCTTCAGCGCCAGTAGGAGGAACGCGGTCGAGACGCCGTTACAGACACCCGTCTCCACGGCCACCTCGGGCTTGAGCGCGCGCATGATCGAGTAGAGGTAGACGCCTTCGTCGTACCCCTCGCGACCGGTCACGCGGCCCGTGTTGTAGCGCCCGCCTCGTGTCTCGCCCTTGACCGTGTCCCAGAAGAAGGCGGTGTTGCGCTCGAGATGGTCGACCAGGCCGCTGTCCTCGACCTCGCGCCGGTATCCGGCGAGCGCCTCGGCATCGCCGAGAAACGACGTGACGAAAGCGCGCTCGATCTCGGCTGGGGCCGTTGTCACGGGGGGCGATGATAGCGACCGTCGTTAGACTCGCCGCGTGGCTCTGAGCGGAAAACGCGTGCTCATCACCGGTGGCGCCGGGTTCATCGGGACGACCCTGGCCCGGCGGCTCGTCGACGACAACCAGGTCGTCGCGCTCGATTCGCTCCACCGTGACGCGCTGTCCGGGACGGACCTCGCCGAGCACTCGAACTTCGAGCTGCACCAGGCCGATGTGCTCGACGCGGACGCGGTTCGCGCGCTTGCCGAGGGCGCCACACACGTCGTCCACTGCGCGGCGATCGCCGGTGTCGACGCCGTCCTCCAGAGCCCCACACGGACGATGCGGGTGAACGTGATCGGCACCTACAACGTGCTCGAGGCCGCCGTCGCCGCCGGGTCGGTGGAACGGCTGGTCGAGTTCTCGACGAGCGAGATCTTCGGCACCCACGCCAACAACGTCAGCGAGGGCACCGTCTCGACGATCGGCTCAGTCGGCGAGGCGCGCTGGACGTACGCGGTCTCCAAGCTCGCCGGGGAGCACATGGCGCACGCCTACCACGATGAGGTCGGGCTGCCGGTCGTGACCGTGCGGCCCTTCAACGTGTTCGGGCCGGGACAGATCGGCGGTGGCGCGATCCGCGCCTTCATCGAGGGGGCGCTCGCTGGGAGCGATCTGACCATTCACGGCGACGGCTCGCAGATCCGCGCGTGGTGCTACGTCGACGACATGGTCGAGGCGCTGCTCCTCTGCCTCGAGCGGCCCGAGGCCGTCGGCCAGAGCTTCAACATCGGCAACGCGCGCTCGGCGGTGACGATCTTCGACCTCGCTCAACGGATCAAGAAGCTGACCAACTGCGCGGGCGAGATCGTGTTCCAGCCGCTCCACTACGCCGACGTCGAGCTGCGGATCCCGAACATCGACAAGGCCCGCGAGGTGCTGGGCTTCGAGGCGAAGGTCGAGCTCGACGACGGGCTCGCGCGGACGATCGCGTGGTATCGAAGGCACGGACTGGCAGCGGCCTGATCCGGCTCGCCTGGCCCGATGTCGGGCCCGAGGAGCTCGAAGCGGTCGCGGCAGCGCTCGAGTCGGGGCGCCTGACGATGGGCCCGCGGCTGGCCGAGTTCGAGACCGAGCTCGCGCGCGTGTGCGGACGCGAATACGCGGTCGGGGTCGCGAACGGGACCGCTGCGCTGCATCTCGCGGCGCTCGCGCTCGGGATCGGCGAGGGGGACGAGGTGATCGTCCCGGCGTACACGTTCCCGGCGACTGCGAACGTCGTCGCGCTCGCCGGCGCTCGCCCGGTGCTCGTGGACGTCGATCCGGCCACGATGAATCTCGATCTCGGCAAGGTCTACGACGCGGTCACGCCGCGTACGCGTGCGGTGATCGCCGTGCACCTGTTCGGCAGGCCGCTCGACTGGGAGGAGCTCCAGAACGCGATTCCGCCGGACGTGCACCTCGTCGAGGACGCGGCCGGTGCGCTCGGCGCACGCTGGCGTGGGATGCCGTGCGGCGGCCTCGGCGAGCCCGGTTGTCTCTCGTTCCACCCACGCAAGATCGTCACCACCGGTGAGGGCGGCGCAATTCTCTGCGGGAGCGAGGAGCTTGCGCAGCGAACCCGCGCATTGCGCAACCACGGCCAGGTGGCCGAGGGCGACTTCGCCGAGCCGGGCCTCAACTACCGGCTCTCGGAGCTCCACGCGGCCATCGGCCTGACCCAGTTGCGGCGCCTCGACGAGCTGCTCGCAGTCCGGGCGCGCCTGGCCGAGGCCTACAACGAGCGGCTGAGCGGCATCGTCCAGACGCCGTCCGCGAACGAGGGCGACGTGCACGGCTGGCAGGCGTATGTGGTGCAGCTCGACCGCCGCGACGAAGCCCTGGCAGCGCTGCGCCAAGCGGAGATCGAGGCGCAGATCGGCACCTACGCGCTGCACCGCCAGCCGCCGTACGCCGACCAGGGCGAGTTCCCCGGCGCGGATGCGGCGTTCGAGCGCGCGCTCGCGCTGCCGCTCCACTCGCGGCTGACGGAGAGCGACCTGGATCGCGTGGCAGACGTGCTCTCGCGCGTGTAACTACCCCCTCGATGAGTCGCGTCCTCGTCACAGGAGCCGGTGGGTTCGTCGGCCGGCCGGCCGTGGCGGCGCTTCGAAACGAGGGGTTCGAGGTTCACGCAGCCGGTCGCACGCCGGCCGGTGACGTCGATGTCGACGCCTGGCACACGGCAGACCTGCTCGACCCGGAAGCCGCCGGGTCGCTGGTGCGGCACGCCGGCGCGTCGCAGCTCCTCCACCTCGCGTGGACGACCGCGCACGGCAGCTTCTGGGACGATCCGGCGAACCTGGACTGGGCCCGGGCGACGCGCCGGCTCGTGGAGGCGTTTGCCGAGGCCGGGGGCGTCCGCGCGGTCGTGGCGGGAAGCTGCGCGCAATACGACTGGGGCGTTGCAGGTCTGCTGCAGGAGACCTGCACGCCCCGGCGGCCGGCTACCCGCTACGGGCAGGCAAAGCAGGCGGTGAGCGAGCAGCTCGAAGCCTGGTCGAGTGACCATGGACTGTCGTATGCCACCGCCCTGCTGTTCTTTCCGTACGGCCCGTTCGAGCAGCCGGAGCGCCTCGTCTCCTCGGTCACCCGCAGCCTGCTGGCCGGCGACGACGCTCCGGTCAGCGCCGGTACCCAGGTGCGCGACTTCATCCACGTCGAGGACTGCGGCGCGGCGCTCGCGGCCCTGGTCGCCGGGGAGACGACGGGAGCGGTGAACGTCGCGACCGGGCGAGGCTCGGCGGTCGCGGACGTCGCCACCACGATCGGCCGCATCATCGGCCGCGAAGACCTGGTCCGGATCGGCGCTCTTCCCAACGGCGACGACGGCTCGCAGGTCGTCGCCGACGTCGCCCGCCTGCGCGACGAGGTCGGATTCTCGCCCCGCTACGACCTCGAGACAGGCCTGCGGGCGACGATCGAGTGGTGGCGTCAGCGCACCCGGCGCAGATAGCCGCCGGGTGAGGCGGTGACCAGCAGCTTCGCGTTGACGAACGGGTCCGGCTCGAAGCCGTCGGTCTCGTCGAGCCACGCGCGGAGCGCAGTCCCGGGGTTGTCTCCGGGGCCCCACGGCCGGGGGCGGTGCTCCTGCGGTGGGATTTCCTCGACGAAGGTGTCGGCGATGACCAGGAACTGACCGACCGTGACGAGCGGCGCATAGGCGCGCAGCTCGGCCAGCACGTGCTCGTGCGTGTGGTTCGAGTCGAGGATCACCATCACGCGCTCGGCCGCCGAAGCCGCCCGGCGAGCTTCGTCGACGACCGCGTCGTCGACCGACGAGCCCTCGATCATCCTGATGCGGCGCGCCAGCGGGTGCGCCTCGATCGCCTCGCGGTTGTGCGCCCTGATGTCGATGTCGATCCCGAGCACCTCACCCTCGCCGGCAAGCTCGAGGATCGACGCGGAGAGCACCAGCGAGCCACCCCGGGCGACGCCGGTCTCGATCACCAGCTGCGGCCGGGTCTCCCAGATGATCTCCTGCAGCGCGACGATGTCGGGGGGCAGCTGGATCACCGGAATCCCGAGCCAGCTCCACTGGTACGACCAGTCGTGCCGGTCGGCGGCGACGTTCAGTGCGAGCGCGTCGGCGGCGAGCGCCTCGTCGGCGGCCATCCTGGCCGCTGCCTCGCGCCTCTCCGCTTCGAACTGCTTCCTGTCGTCCTCGGGCATTACGCCGGCTCTCCGGCGAGGGCGGCCGGCCCGTCGGTGCGCACGCGATCGATGTCGAGGTCGGGGAAGGCCGCATCCCGTGCCGAGATCACGCCAGGCGGCGCGGGCCAGTCGATGCCGATCGCCCGATCGTCCCAGCGCACGCCGGCTGCGGCCGCGGGCGCGTACGGCGTCGAGATCAGGTACTCGAGCTCGCAGCCGTCCTCGAGAGTCAGGAAGCCGTGCGCGAGACCGGGTGGGACGTAGAGCGCAACCCGTCGATCCGCAGTCAGCTCCACGGCCAGCCACTGCAGCTGTGTGGCCGAGCCCCCCCGCAGGTCGACGACCACGTCGTAAACCGCTCCTGCCACGCAGCGGACGAGCTTGCCCTCCTCGTGCGGCGGCACCTGGAGATGCATGCCCCGGAGCGTGCCTTGCCGCTCGTTGAACGACACGCTCGCCTGGGCGACCGTGAACGGGATGCCGTGCTCGGCGAACTCGCTCTGGGAGTACGTGCGGGCGAACAGGCCGCGCTCGTCGCCGGACGGCTCCGGATCGACCGTGAAGACGCCGGCGATCGCCTGCTCACGGAAGATCACGAGACGATCTCGAGACGAGGAATGGGCACGACGAACCGGCAGCCCCACTCTCTCACGTCGGCCATTTGCTCCGTGATCTCGTCGCGCAGGTTCCACGGCAGCACGAGCAGGTAGTCGGGGCGGTCCCGGCGCACGTGCTCGGGCTCCACGACCGGTAGGAGCGACCCGGGAAGAAACCGCCCCTGCTTGTGCGGGCTCCGGTCCGCGACGTAGGCGACCTCCTGCGTGGTGACGCCGGCAGCATTGAGGAGCGTGTTCCCTTTCGCGGCGGCGCCGTACGCGGCGACGCGTGCGCCGTCCGTCTCCGCGTCGCGGAGGAACCGCTGCAGTTCTGCGATCAAGGTCTCGACGCGCGGGGCGAAGGTGCGATAGCCCTCGACCGCAGCGAGCCCGGCTGCCCGCTCGGCAGCGAGGACGCGGTCGACCGAGGCCGTCGCCGGCCACGTCTCGGCGGCATCCGCCCGCGACGCCCAGATCCTGAGACTCCCGCCGTGCGTCGGCAGCTCCTCGACGTCGAACACGCGCAGGCCCCGCCGGACAAGCACGTCGCGCGCGGCGAGCAGGGAGAAGTAGGAGAGGTGCTCGTGGTAGATCGTGTCGAACTCGGTGCCCTCGATCATGCGCAGCAGGTGGGGCACTTCGATCGAGACCACCCCGGCCGGTTTCAGGACGGCCGCCAGTCCCTCGACGAAGTCGTCGAGGTCGGGAACGTGGGCGAGCACGTTGTTCGCCACGACGAGGTCTGCGGCCGGCCCGCGGGCGGCGATGGCACGGGCCACGGCACGGCCGAAGAAGGCGATCTCGGTGGGGACGCCAGCCGCGATCGCGGCCTCGGCGACGTTCGCGGCGGGCTCGATACCGAGCACGGGGATGCCGGTGTCAACGAAGTTCTTCAGCAGGTAGCCGTCGTTGCTCGCTACCTCGATCACCATCGAGCCGGGGCCGAGGGCGAGCCGCTCGGTCACCTCTCGCGCGTGCGTGGCGCAGTGCTCCAGCCAGCTGGCCGAGTACGAGGAGAAGTACGCGTAGTCGGAGAAGATCTTCTCGGGCACGACGACCTGGTCCACCTGCACGAGCAGGCACTCGCCGCAGACGCGAGCGTGCAACGGGTAGCGCCGCTCGCTCGCGGACTCGACCTGCTCCCGCGTCAGGTACGAGTTCGCCAGCGGCTGCTCGCCGAGGTCGACGAGCGTGTGCCGGAGTTGCGCACCGCAGGATCGGCAAGCGGGGGCGCCGTTCACAGCCGCTCCCTGTAGGTGGCGATCTGGCCGAGGGTCAGCTGCCGCGGGTTCTCGCCGGCTGCGTGCGCCCGATACCACTCGACCGTCCAGCGCAATCCTTCTTCGAGGTCGAGCTGGGGCGACCAGCCGAGCGTCTCCTGCGCGCGGGACGCATCGATGCGAAGCGCCGCCGTCTCGGGCGCGGTCGTCGCCTCGGGGTCGGCGCTCCAGCCGGGCTGCCCGCCGAATCCGGCCGTCAGGCGCTCGACGAGTTCGGCGACGGAACATGCTTCGGCGGGGTCGGGCCCGAAGTTCAGCGCGGCGGGCGCGTCAGCAGGCGCGGCGAGCAGGCTCTCGGCGAGCAGCATGTAGCCGTGGAGCGGATCGAGCACGTGCTGCCACGGCCGCACGGCGTCCGGGTGGCGGAGCCGGACCGGCTCGGACCGCCCCAGCGCGCGGACGACGTCGGGCACGACCCGGTCCGTCGCCCAGTCTCCGCCGCCGATCACGTTGCCGGCCCGCGCCGTCGCGACGCCCACTCCGGCCGGGGCGAAGTAGGTGCGCCGGTATGCGGACGCGACCAGCTCGCAAGCCGCTTTCGAGCTGCTGTAGGGGTCGACGCCGCCGAGGGGCGAGTCCTCGCCGTGCGGTCGCCCGTCGGCGTGCGGCTCGTAGACCTTGTCGCTCGTCACGACGACGGCGGCGCGAATGCTCGCGCTCTTGCGCGCCGCGTCGAGGACGTTCGCCGTCCCCAGGACGTTGACGGCATACGTGCCCGCCGGATCGGCGAACGCGGACCGGACGAGGCTCTGGGCGGCCAGATGGAAAATCACCTCGGGCTCGACTGCGCTGACGCGAGCGGCTACCGCGGCTCCGTCGCGGATGTCCACCCGGTCGAGCCCGTCTCCCTCGCTGCCGGCGAGAGCGTGCAGGCTCGGCGAGCTCGGAGGCTCGAGCGCAAGCCCGGACACGTGCGCTCCAGCGGCCTCGAGCAAAAACGTCAGCCATGCCCCCTTGAACCCGGTGTGCCCGGTGACGAGCACCCGGCGGCCGCGCCATGCGTCCGCGTTCACCACATCTTCCAGGGAGCACGTCCGCTCGACCACTGCTCCTCGAGCAGCTCGCGCTCCCAGGCGGTGTCCATCGGCTGCCAGTAGCCGTCGTGCTGGTACGCCGCCATCTGACCCTCGCTCGCGAGCCGTGGAAGCACGTCGCTTTCCCAGACCGACGCATCGCCCTCGATCCGGTCGAGCACGGCGGGCTCGACCACGAAGAAGCCGCCGTTGATCTGCGTCACGCCCGAAGGATGCTTCTCGAGCATCTCCGTGACGCGGTCACCCTCGACGGCGACGGTGCCGAAGCGAGCCGACGGCCGGACGACGGTCATCGTCGCCAACAGGCCGGAGTGCCGGTGCAACTCGATCGTCGCGGCGACGTCGACGTCGGCGACGCCGTCGCCGTAGGTGAGGCAGAAGGGCTGGTCGCGGTCGAGGTGATCCCGGACCCGCAGGACCCGGCCGCCGGTCATCGTGTCGAGCCCGGTGTCGGCGACGGTGACCCGCCATGGCAGCTGCGCCGGTTGGTGATACGTGAGCTCACCGGCCCCGAGGTCGAAGGTCACGTCGGAGTCGTGCAGCCCGAGGTTTGCGAAGTACTCCTTCAGGAGGTAGCCCTTGTAGCCGGCGCAGACGACGAAATCGACGATCCCATGCGCCGCGTAGATGTTCATGATGTGCCAGATGATCGGCCGCCCGCCGATCTCGACGAGCGGCTTGGGGCGGACCACCGTCTCTTCCGACAGCCGCGAGCCTCGTCCGCCCGCGAGGATCACGGCCTTCATTGATCGACGCCCAGGGCGGCGTAATGCCGGTCGGCTTCGCGAGCAGCGTCAAGCGGTGAGGTGAAAATCGGGCGTGGCGGGTCGTTCCGGCCGGCGGCCATCGAACGCACTCGCCCGAGCGGAGGGAAGCGGTTGAGCCTGTCCATGATCGCCGCGCGAGTCGTCCGGACAGGCGGCGGCGGGGCGGATGGAGGCGTGACGCCGAGGCGAGACTCCTCAGCCGCGACGATCGCGTACTGGGCAGCCCGTTCGTCGGGATCGGTCCAGACGACTCCGTCGAGATCTTCCCGCGCCCTCCGCACGAGGTTGATCTCGTGAAGCGGCGGCGTCGTGCCCGGTGGGCAGCGCTCAGCCGCGGATACCAGGTCGTAGGCGACGAAGTTGTGATGCGACGCGTAGAGGCCGGGAATCGGCAGCGCGTCGATGATCGCCGGATCGATCGCCTCGATGAACCGGCGCGCATGAACCGGGTCGATGCCCTGGCGGCGACCATTCGATCTGGCGGAGTTGTAGGACACGACGAGCGGCCGGCCGAGGTCGAGGCCGCCTTCGCTGAGCACGCAGGCGGGCACCATCGCGGTGTAATCCGGGGCCAGGGGATGGAACACGCGAGCCGCGCAGGCCCGGATCCGGTCGAGCAGCGTGCGGGCATACGCACCGAACACGATCTTTCCGCGCACGTAGTGGACGGGGTCGACGCCTCGGCGCGTCGCATTCGAAAAGCGGCGGGCCAGCTCTGCCGCAGGTTCGTAGAGCGCCGGGACGGCGATCGTCGCGTCGGGCCGGAAGCGTCCCTTCCCGAGGTCGTGCTGCTCGTCGACCGGGTCGTAGCCTTCGTTCCGCCAGGTGATCAGGTCGGGGCCAGGCTCGTGGGCGAGCGAGCGATCTGCAACCTCGAGAGCGGAAGGGTGCAGAACGGTCTTGTCGATCACGACCGCCACATACTCGCCGCGCGCCTCGGCGCAGCCTCGCTCGAAGTTGTCGTGCATCGGCAGGGGGCGCTCCGCCCTCACATAGCGCCAGCCGGGGCGAGCCCAGCGGTCGAACACCGTGCGGGCAGGCAGCTGGACCGGGTTGTCGGAGACGATCACCTCGAAGTCGTCGAACGTCTGGGCCGCGAGGCTTTCGAGGCAGAAGTCGAGCAGGTCGGGCCGATCGCGCGTGGGCACGACCACGCTGAAGCGGGGCATCGCGCTATTCAAGCGGCTCGCATGATAGGCAGGGGCCGCACCGCGGAGCCCGGGGAGGCCCGGACCGCTCTAAACGATCGAGCGCGAGCCCGGCTAACCGTGCGCGCTCGATCCTTTGTGCACCAAAACACAAGGCAAGTGTTTTGGAGCACAAGCACGATTGGAGCGCATGAGTGCACGCAGGCTGTCGGGTGATGCGAGGTGCTCGAGTTGGAGGCTCGAACGCCCTTCCGAGCGGGGGCTTCGGCAACGTCGCGTGCTATCGCGACAATGAAGGCTGGTGGCGGGCCGTCCAGACCGCACAGAAGAGCGGCGTCTTCTCGTCCTAGGTGCTGGCGCAGCGCAACTGGGGCTGCTCGAGGCTGCGCACGAACGCGGCCTGACGGTGATCGCCGCCGACCGGGATCCCGGCGCGCCGGGGTTCCGTTTCGCCGACCGGCGGGCGATCGTCTCGACCGAGGACGAGCCCGCGATCCAGCGGCTCGCGGAAGCCGAGAACGTGGACGGCGTGATCGCGCCCGGGACGGACTGGCCCGTCGGAATCGCCGCCCGGATCGCGGAGCGTCTGTCGCTGTCTCACCCGATCGACGGCGCGACGGCCGTGCTCTCCACCTCCAAGCTGCGCCAGCGCGAGTGCTTCGCCGCCGAAGGCGTTCCGCATGCCCGGTGGCGCCTCTCGTCCGACCTGGGCGGCCACGTGCAGTTCCCGGTCGTCGTGAAGGCGCCGGACCGTCAGGGCCAGCGAGGGCTCTCCCTCGTGCGCGAGCGCAGCGAGCTCGGCAACGCAATCGACCGCGCCCTCTCGGCGTCGCGCAGCGGCGTGTGCATCGTCGAAGAGCTGATCGAGGGGCCCGAGGTGACCGTGCAGGGGTTCTCCGTGCACGGCGAGTTTCACCCGCTGCTCGTCACGGACCGCTTGACCGCCGAGCCGCCGGCGTTCGGGGTTGCTCTCGCTCACCTATGGCCCAGCCGGGTCGAGGGAGCGGCCGAGGTCGCCGAGCACGCCGTGCGAGCGCTGGGGATTCGCGACGGCCCTTCGTATACCCAGCTGCGCGTCGGGCCCGACGGCCCACGCGTGGTCGAGCTCGCCGCGCGCCTTGGCGGGGGCCACGACGCCGAGCTCTGTCTCGCCGCCGTCGGGGTGGACCTGAACGCGCTCGCGCTCTCCGCCGTGCTGGGCGATGAGATCTCCGCGGACGCCCTCGTGGCGACGCCGCGCTGCGGCGGCGCCTGCGTGCGTTTCCTCGTCGCGCCGCCCGGCGACCTTCGGGACGTGCGCGGCGCCGAAGCAGCGGAGCAGCTCGAAGGCGTCGAGTGGGTGCGCGTCTACCGTTCCCGCGGCGCACGGATCGCTCCGCTGCGGGTGGGCTCCGACCGGAACGGCGCCGTGCTGGCGGTTGGGTCGAGCGCCGAGCAGGCGCTGAGGCGGGCGAGCCGCGCAGGCGATTCCGTACGCTTCGAGGTCGATGACCAATCTGTCCACGCAGCGGCAAACACCGCTTAGCTTCCAGCCTCCCGCGGTCGGCGAAGAGGAGGTCGAGGCGGCGGCGGAAGCCATCCGCTCCGGATGAAGTCGCGCCTGCTGAGGGTCGGCGCGACGCTCGTCGTCACGGGACTGTGCGTCGCGTACCTGGTCTGGAAGATCGACCTCTCGCGAACGGCGGACATCCTCGTCAACGCGCACCTCGGTTACTTCCTGGGCGCGATCGCGATCATGGCGCTCTCCGTGGTGCCGATGGCCTGGCGCTGGCAGCGGCTGCTGCGCGCGAAGGGCATCGAAGACTCGCTCCGCTGGCTCGTGCGGGCGTACTACGTCTCGTACACGGCGGGCCAGGTACTCCCGACCGCCGTCGGAGGCGACGCCATGCGGATCTACGAGACGACCCGGAGGCATCCGGGCCACCGAGGGGCTGCGGCAGCCTCGGTCCTGCTCGAGCGCGCGCTGGGAGGCGCAGCCACGCTGACGCTTGCCGCGGTCGGATTCTCCCTCGCTCTCGGGCGCTACGACGTCGGCGCGTATCTCTGGATCGAGGGCGCATTCGTGCTCGGGACGATCGTCCTGGCGGTAGCCCTGTTTTCCGTCCGCGCGCGGCCCCTGCTCGCCCGCACGGTGCCGCTGCTGCGGCCGCTGCGCCTGGAGCGCCCGTTGCGCACCGTGTACGAAGGGCTGCACTCGTACCGCGGGGACGCGGCGCTGCTCGTGGGTGTGTTCGCGCTGACGCTCGCAATCCAGGCCGTGCGCGTGCTCGCGATCTGGCTCTCCGGGAAAGCGGTCGGCGTCGACCTGGGGCCGCGGCCGTACTACGTGATGGGTCCGCTCCTCTTCCTCGTCATGCTGGTGCCCTTCACGATCAACGGGCTGGCCGTGCGGGAGTCGTTCTTCGTCAGCTTCCTGGGGAACCTCGGCGTCGGCGCAAACAAGGCGTTCGCGACCGGTTTCCTGTTCTTCGTCGTCACGATCGCGCTCGCGCTGCCGGGGGCGCTGATCCTCGCCTGGCAGGCCCTGCGCGGCGTGGGCGGGGGCCGGGTCGAGCATGGGTGAGGCAGCTTCCGAGACAGCCCGCCGCGACCGCGACCAGGGTCCGGCGGGTGCCTCCGTCGTGGTCGTCGCCTACAACGCGATGCCGTGGCTCGAGCAGTGCCTCGACAGCGTGTCGGAATACGAGACGGTCGTGGTCGACAACGGCTCCACCGACGGAACGGTCGAGCTCGTGCGTGAGAAGTTTCCGGACGTCCGGCTGATCGAACAGGACAACCGCGGCATGGGCGGAGGCAACAACGCAGGCATGCGGATCGCCTCCGGCCGCTACTTCCTGCTGCTGAACTCGGACGCCTGGGTTACCGGCGACGCGGTCGAGCGGCTCGCCGCCTTCGCGGACGAGCATCCGGACGCCGCGATCGTCGGTCCCCGTCTCCGCAACCAGGACGGCTCTCTCCAGCGTTCGGTGCGCGGCTTCCCGACGCTCTGGCGGCTGGCGACCGAGTATTTCTTCCTGCGCAAGCTCGCTCCCCGCAGCGATGCGCTCAACGCGTTCTACGGCGGCGGCTTCGACCACGAGTCCACGCGCGAGGTGGACTGGCTCTTCGGGCCGTGCCTCCTGGTGCGCCGCGACGCCGCCGACGAGGTCGGGCTCTTCGACGAGGACTTCTTCATGTTCAGCGAGGAGACCGACTGGTCGTACCGGTTTCGCAGCGCCGGTTGGAAGGTCTTTTTCCACCCGGAGGCCGAGGTCGTCCACGTTGGTGGAGCGTCACACGGGGGGCGGCTCTACAAGGAGAACATCCGCAGCCACCTGCGCTACTTCGCCAAGCACCGCGGCCCCAAGGACGCCGAACGGGCGCGCAAGCTGATCCTCGCCGGTGTTCGTCTACGGGCCAAGCTGTACCGCGGGGAGCGGCGGCGGCAATACGCAGAGGCCGCGCGCTGGCTCGGATCGCGCTCGGCCGCAGAGCTGCTCGAAGAACCGCGATGAGGCGAATTCCCCCGGTTCTACTCGCCGTGCCGGCGCTCGGTCTCGCTCGCCTGTTGCCGGCGACCGGATTCGGTCTCGGGCTGCGGCTCGCCGCGGCGACGGGCTGTGTGCTGATCCCGGGCGTGCTCGTCGCCCGGGCGATCCGCGTCGGCGGCCTGTCTGCTGCCCTTGCCTGGACGACGACGGTGCTCTTCGCGGCGATGATGGTCATGTTCGCGCTGCACACGTCGTTCTGGGTCACGGCCGCCGGTGTCGGAGCGATCGCGCTCGTGGCGCTGCCCTTCGCGCTTCGGTTCGGACCGGCGGAGTGGGACGTGGGTTTCGATCCCGTCGTCCTGCTCCGGCGGCATGCGGCTCCACTGGGAGTGCTCGCCGGCGGCATCGGCTTCGGGATCGCCCTCTGGTACGTGGCCGGGTTCGACGGTGACGCGTTCTTCCACCTCGGCCGGATGCGCAAGCTGCTCGAGCTCGGGTCGCTGTCGCTGAACCGGGTGGACGAGTTCCGCGACGGAGGGCTTCACCCCGGCTACGCCTTTCCGCTCTGGCACGGTTTCGTGGCCCTCGTCTCGAAGCTGGCCGTGGTCGATCCGGCGACGACCGTTCTGCATCTGCCGACCGTGTTGACGCCGCTGTCGTTCCTGCTCTTCTACGAGGCCGGACACGCGTTGTTCGGGACGATCTGGGCCGGCGTCGGCACCGTGCTCGCGCAGGTCGCGCTGACCGGGCTCGCCGACGGCCACGGCGGCGGCTACCGCTCGCTCGCGCTGCCTCCCACCTCCGCGCGCCAGTTGTTGCTCCCGGCCGTGCTGGCCCTCTTCTTCGCCCACTGCCGGGACCCCTCGGGCGGAAAGCTGGCGTCTCTCGCCGCAGCCTCGCTCGGCCTGGCGCTCGTCCACCCGAGCTATGCGATCTTCGTCTGCATACCTCTGCTGGCGTTCTTCGTCGTGCGGGCGCTGACCGCTCGAGAGGAGATCGCGCGCGCCGGTGCCGCGCTGCTCGTTGTTGCCCTGCCGGCCACGGCGTTCATCGCGTGGCTGCTCCCGATCGTGAACGAGACGGCCTCACACTCCCCAGGGCGCGGCGAGCTCAGACGGGCATTCTCGTTCTATGCGGGCGAGCTCGTGGGCAACTTCGACTCCTACCGGCTCGCAGCCCCGCTCTTCTCGCGCAGCGGCGCCGTCGCCGTCGCCGCCCTGCTCGTGCTGCCGCTCGCGGGGGTCGCGCTCGCAGCCCGCCGCCGCTGGGCCTCGTATGTGCTGCCCGCGTCGGTGGCGATCTTCCTCTTGACCCTCGTGCCGTTCATCTTCCCGCCCTTCGCCGACGCGGTTTCGGTCTCACAGGGCCGGCGGCTGGCCGGGTTCATGCCGTTCTCCTTCGCGCTCGTGGGCGGTGCGGCGGTGCTCTCGGGTCTGCTGGGGCCCGTGCTCTTGCCGCTCGCGCTCGGAGCCGGAATCGGGCTCCAGCTCGCATATCCCGGCGTGTTCGGTTACCACCTCCGCGAGGGGGTGCCCGCCTTCCCTGCCTGGGTCGCCTTCGCCGGCGGCGCCGTCGCCCTGGTCGCCGGGCTCGTCGTCGCGCTCTTCCTGCGCCGCCGCCCTGACATCGATCGCGCCGGCCCGGTCGCCGCACTCGCCGTCGCCGTCTTCGTGCTGCCGGTGGCCGTCCATGGGTTCCGCGCGTGGAGCGTCGACCCGGCCGATCTGCCGACCACCGAGCTCACGAAAGGCCTCGTCGAAGCAGTCCGAACCGAGGTGCCGAAGGGCGATGTCGTGTACGCCGATCCGCAGACGAGCTACCTGCTGGGAGCGTTCGCCCCGGTCTACATCGCCAACGGGCCGATCGCGCACGTGGCCGACACGAGCTCGAACCAGCCCAAGCGGCGGCTGCGTGACGCTAAAGCCTTCTACACGAAGGGCGGCGACCTCGCGATCCCCAGGCGCTACGGTGCGCGCTGGATCGTCGTCAGCGAGCGGCGCAGGCCTTTGACGCTGAAGCTGCCGCAGCAGTACGCGGACGGGCGCTACGTTCTCTACCGGCTCCGATGAAGGTGCTCCTCGTTTCGATGTATTTCCCGCCCGCGGGCGGCGGCGGCGTGCAACGGCCCGTCAAGTTCGCCACCCATCTGCCGGCACTCGGAATCGAGACCCACGTGCTCGCCCCGGACGACCCGAAGTGGGTGCACAGAGACGATGACCTGCAGCCGCCGACCCAGGCCTGGGTGCACCGCGCGCGCTACCTCGGCCCGCGCGGGCGGGTCCCCTCCGAGGAGCTCTACGGGATGAAGGGCCTCGACCGCGCCGCCTACCAGGCCCGGGCGCTCTTTCGCCGCGGCCTCTTGCCCGACGAGAACGTGACCTGGAACGCGACCGCGATCCCGGCGGCGATCCGGCTGGTCAAGCGCGAGGGGATCGACATCGTGATCACCACCTCGCCGCCGAACTCGATCAACCTGCTCGGCGCGGCCGTGAAGCGCGCCACCGGGGTGAAATGGGTGGCCGACCTCCGCGATCCGATCGTCGCCGACGCGGACCGTCCGGTCGAGCGGCTCGCCGCGCGCGGGAAGGAGCGCGTCCAGACCGTGATCGCCCGGCTCGTCGCCAGGCGCGCCGATGCCGTGGTCACGGCCTGGAGCGGGATCGCGGACGAGCTGAAGCGCTACGAGCCCAAGGCGCCGATCCGCGTGATCCCCAACGGGTGCGACTTCGACGACTTCGCCGGGCTCGAGTACCGGCCGGGCGACCGGTTCCGCATCACGCACACCGGCGCGTTCTTCGGCAAGCGCGACCCGAAGCCGTTCCTGCGCGCGCTCGCCACGCCGGGGCTCGAGGACGTGACGGCACGGTTCTTCGGCGAGCTGACGAAGGTGAACGACGAGTGGGCCCGGGGTCTCGGGCTCGGCGAGCGTCTGGAGCAGCATTCCTTTCTCCCGCGGTCGAAGGCGATCGCCTTCCAGCGCGACTCCGAGGCCCTGCTGCTCCTGCTCCCCCAGGCCGGCGAGCGAGGACCGGCGGTGATCCCGGGGAAGATCTTCGAGTACCTGGCCGCCGAGCGGCCGATCCTCGCGGCCATCCCGCCCGGCGGCGCGACCGCGAACCTGATTCGCGAGGCGCAGGCCGGGATCGTCGTCGCTCCCGACGACGAAGAGGGACTACGCGCCGGGTTGCAGCAGCTCCGCGACGACTGGCGCGCCGGCAAGCTCAACGGCACTCCGCTGAGCCCCGAGTTGCGCGAGCGCCTGTCGCGCCGGAAACGGGTCGAGGAGCTGGCGGAGCTGCTGAGGAGCCTGACGTGACCCGCTCGCGCCTGGCCGACTTCGCGCTCCTTGGGATGCTGTTCACGGTCACGTTCGAGAAGCTCTACTGGGACGTCGGCGGCAAGTGGAACATCACCGACCTCTTCGCACTCCTCTTCGTGATCGCCTACGCGGCCGACCGGATCCGGCGCCGCGACGCGCGCTGGCCGGAGACGAGTCTCGTCGTGGCCGGGTTCTTCGCGGTGTTCCTGCTCGTCTACCTGGCCGGGTTCTACAACCTCGACACCAAGCAGGCCCTCGACCAGTTCGTCAAGGGGATGGGCAAGTTCGTGCTCCACTTCGCCTTCCTCGCGGCTGCAATCGACTACCTCTGGCGCCGCTCGGAGCGCTTTTACTGGCGCGCCCTGGCCTGGTTCTGCGGCGGGATCGCGGCGAACTCCGTCTACGCGCTCGTCCAACTGGCGGCGCAGCAGACGGGCCACAACCTGGACACGTTCATCGTCAAGCCGTTGACCGGGCACACGACCGGGGCGGAGCTCTACGGCGCGGTCAACGGGACCAGCGTCTACCGCGCGAACGGCCTGGCGACCGACCCGAACCACCTCGGGATCTTCCTGATCGTGCCGCTACTCGTGCTCGCGCCGATCTACGTGCGGCTCGAGCGCGGCCACCGCATGCGCACGCCGCTCGGGCTCCTGCTCGGATTCTTCATCCTGGCCGAGCTCGCGACGTTCTCGCGCAGCGGGCTGCTCGGCGTCTTCGCCGGCCTGCTGATTCTCGCCGTCCCCTACCGGCGACTTCTGTTCTCGCGCGCGTTGTTCGCGCCGCTCGCCGTGGTCGCGGTCGCGGGCCTGGCGGTCGTCGCCCGGAACTGGCACTACTTCAACACCGTCTTCCGCTCGCGGCTCGAGCACGGCGACGTCTCGACGTCGGCGCACTTCGGCGTCTACGACTTCATCCCGCAGATCCTGCACTCGCATCCGCTGCTCGGGCTCGGGTTCAACAACTTCTCCGTCTACTACGAGTTCGTGACCGGGAAGCAGAACTGGGGGCCGCACTCGTTCTACGTGGCGTTGATCGTGGAAGGAGGCATCGTGGGGTCGGCCGTCTTTGCCGTGTTCCTCTGGTGGCTCTTCCAGCGGCTGCGAGACGGGCGTCGCGTCGGGCGCGCGCTCGCCGCCGCGAACGATCCCGCCGCCGCGCGAGTCCGGCCGCTGACCTGGGGACTGACAGCCGCGCTCGTGGGGACGATGGCCGCGAACGTCTTCTACCTGACGATGACGTTCTTCTTCTTCTACGCGTTTGTCCTGCTGGCCGTGGCTGTGCCTGTCGTGTTCGGCCGGCGGCTGGCGATCGGCGCGCGGGCCCGCACCGCTTGAAGGTCGCCGTCCTGACCACGTCGTATCCCCGCTGGCCCGGGGACGCGGCGGGGCACTTCGTGCTCGATGGGGTCGAGCGGTTGCGCGCTGCCGGGGTGGAGGTCGACGTCGTCTCCCCGCAGTCGTTCTCGCACTACGGGATCGCGTACGGATCCGGTGTGGTGGCCAACATCCGGGAGCGCCCCACGCGAGCGCTGCTCGTGCCGCTCATGCTCGCCCGGTTTCGCCGCGCCGCGGCGGGGCCCGCCGCCGAGGCCGACCTCGTCCACGCGCACTGGTGGCCGACCGGGCTCGTCGCGATGTCCCTCAAGAAGCCTTTCGTCGTTCAGTTGTGGGGCACCGACGTCGAGGTCGCCCGCCGAGCTCCGCGGCTGGCCCGCGCGGTTCTGCGCCGCGCCCGCGTCGTCGTCTGCGCGTCAAATTCGCTGGCCGACGTGGCGCGCGGGCTCGATGCGCGCGACGTGCGCGTGATTCCCAACGGCGTCGAGATCCCTGCGCAGACGGCCGAGGAGGAACGGCCGCCGCACGTCCTGTACGCCGGCCGCCTCTCGCGCGAGAAGGGGATCCTCGAGCTGGTCGACGCAGCGGACGGGCTGCCGCTCGTCGTCGTCGGAGACGGGCCGCTGCGCGACCGGGTGCCCGGCTCGCTCGGCATGGTCCCGAACGACGAGCTGGGCGGCTACTACGACCGAGCCGCGGTGATCGCCGTGCCATCGCACCGCGAGGGCTTCGGCGTCGTCTGCGCCGAGGCGATGGCGCACGGCCGCCCCGTCGTGGCAGGTGCCGTGGGCGGGTTGCTCGACCTCGTCCAGCACGAGGAGACCGGCTTGCTCGTGCCGCCCGGCGACGTCCCGGCGCTGCGGTCTGCGCTGAAGCGCCTGCTCGACGACCCGGACCTACGCGCCCGCTACGGCGCGGCCGCGCGGGAGCGCATGCGCAACCACTTCTCGTGGGAGCGATACACGGAGCTGATGCTCGACGCCTACGCCGTGAGCCTGTAGTACGAGCTGGGAGCCAGCCGCCGGATCAGAGCGCCCGTGCCGGGGAGCATCGAGATGCGCGCCGGCACCGGATTGACCGGAAAGCCGAGCCGCTCCTTGAACATGGTCAGCTTCTCGTCGTGCTTGGCCTCGACGCCGTGCACGAGCTCCGTGATTCCCTCCGACCGCCGGCAGATGAGCGCGAACTCGAACTGCAGCGCACTGCTGACGTTCGTCCCGAGTGCCTCGGTCGCGACGTAGAGCTCGCCCAGGTACCCGACGCCGTCGACGGCGTTCCCCTCGATATAGCCGGCGAGCTTCCCGTCCACGAGACCGGCGAGCACGAACCGCCGCCCCGGCCGCACCGAGACCTCGATCTCTCGCGCGAACTCCTCCCGCGACGGCATGCGGCCGTGACCCGTTCGCTCCATGGCGGAGCGCAGGACCTCGTAGCCCTGCTCGAGCAGGAGCCGGGGCCCCGTCAGCTCCACGACCTCCGACAGCCGCCTCGCCTTGCGCAGCTGGTAGCGACGGTTGGAGGAGAGGTGGCTCTCGTCGAACTCGTCGAGGTTGGTCACTCTGTGTGTCGGGAACATCGTGTTCGCCTGCGCGGCGTCCTCGTCTCGCAGCGAGGCGTGGAACCCCCAGCACGCAACGGCCGGGCGGGTCGCCTGCTCCGCCGTCAGGCGCGCCAGGTGGTGGACGGGCCGGTAGAACCCCGGGCGCACGGCATGCCACCATCGCCCCTCGTGGAGCACGACGCGCTCCCCGAGGTCGCGCTTCCAGTCGGCCAGTTCGGCCTCGCCGATCGAGGTCAGCGTGGCCTCGCCGGCGGGACGCATGCCCTCCGAGCTCAGCCTCGCTTCTCCAGGAGCCGCGTGACGATCCGCTTGCCCAGGTAGACCGCGGGAACGGGGTCGTCCGTCGCGAGGAAGACGCGCTCTTTCCTGCGCGTCAGGTACGGCGCCACGAAGGCGCCGGGACGGAAGTCGCGGCGGCGCACTGCCTGCCTCAGGTCCCGCGAGAGGTCGACCCAGGCGACCTCGTCCTTGATGATCCGCCCCGCCCGCGCCGGTGCGCCTGAGAGGTCGTCGTAGGCCGTGCGGATGATGTCGTCTGCGCCACCAGTGGCGACCGCCATCCAGAGCGGAGGGCGGGTGTTCACCTCGATCACCTTGTACGAGTCGTCGCGGCGGTCGTGCGCGAACTCGACGTGCGCGAAGCCGCGGTAGCCCGCGGAGCGGAGCAGCCGCTGACCGAGCTCGAACGCCCGCGGCTGCCACGAAGTGCTGAAGACCGTGCTCGACCCGAAGTGGACCGGCAGTTGGCGGACCTTGCGTCCCGTGACGGAGACCAGAGGCTCGCCGTCGCGGCCGATGTAGGTGAAGAGCGAGAAGATCCGCTCCTCCGCGTCGGGAACGAGCTCCTGCACGATCGTCTCGAAGCCGCGCTCGCGCGCGATCCGCCAGGCCCCGACCGCATCGTCGAGGCCGTCCGCAACGAACGCCTTGCGCGAGAAGGCGGCCTCGAACTTCTTGCCCTCGACCGGCTTCACGAGGAACGGGGGCTGAAGATCCATGGCGCGGATCGCCTCCTCACTCTCGGCGTAGATCGTGCGTGGAGCGTGCACGCCGGCCTTCTCTGCCTGCGCCGGAAGCTGCTCCTTGCGACGCAGCCCGGTCATCACCTCGGCGTCGTCGGGCAGCGGCAGGTCGGCCAGCTCCCGCACCTCGTCCCAGTGCCGCAGCAGGAACTCGATGCTCTCGTCCTCGGTGGGGAAGACGACCGGGCGGCCGTAGCCGGCCTCGGCCCGCAATGCCGCGAGTGCGGTTTCGTCGCCGTCGGAGGAGCGATAGCGGCGGCTCAGGTAGCGCGACCGAAGGCCGAAGTCGTAGTCCCGCCAGCCGATCCCGGCCACCGGGAGGCCTGCCCGGCCAAGGGCCCGCGCGACCGCGAGCCCCGTTCGCTCCAGGCCGAGAACAACAGCGGGTCGCGCGGTGGTTGCGCTCATGAGGCCCGTTTGGCCGCGGCCTCGAGCGTATCGGCGAAGCGGTCGGCGAGCAGTTCGCGCGCGAACTCGCGCTCGGCGAGCGCCCTCGCGTTCTTGCCCATCTCGGCCACCAGCTCCGGCTTGCCCGCCAGATCTGTGAGTGCTTCGGCAAGCGCGAGCCCGGAGTCGCCGGGGACGTAGACGCCCGCGCGGTTCTCCTCCACGAGACGGCGCAACCAGCCGTTCAGGTTGACGATCGTCGGCTTGCCCGCGGCCAGGGAATCGAAGAACTTGTTCGGCGAGTTCGTCTCGAGCATCGGGTTCGGGGCGAACGCCGTGATCGTCGCGTCGGCCGCGCCGACCACCTTCGGAATGTCGTCGCGTGGGACATCAGGCAGGAACACGATCGTCTCGAGCCCGCGCGCACGCTCCTCGAGGCGCGCGCGCTCCGGTCCCTGGCCGGCAGCCGCGATCACGACGCGGCTCTCTCCGCGGTCTCGCAACGCCACGGCGGCGTCGACGAGCTGGTCGAGGCCGTTCGTGATCCCCATCTGCCCCGCGTAGATCGCGACGAACTTCCCGTCGAAGCCGTAGCGGTCGCGGAGCTCGGGATCGGAGACGTCCGGGTGGAAGTGCTCGACGTCGGCGATGTTCGGGATCAGGACCACCTTCTCTGCGGGGACGAGGCGGCGCACCGCCTCGCCGGAGCCTTCGCTGCAGACGATCACGCGCGCCGCGGATTCGTACAGCTTCCGTTCGAGCCACCGGGCTGCCTGGATCTCCCGCCTTCCCTTCAGGACGCCGAGTGCGATCGGCAGCGCGGGCCAGAGATCCTGGATCTCGAAGACCCAGGGCGCGCGACTGCGGCGCGCTGCCGTCATGCCGGCGAGGCCGATCGTGAGTGGGCTCGAGGACGCGACCACGAGGTCGAAGCGGCCGAGCGTCAACGCGGTCGCAGACGCCGCGCTCGTGAACCCGCCGTACGACATCACGCGGCCCGCCTTCGAGAACTCCTGGGCGTAGGGGATCTTCAGCAGCAGCACGTCGAGCCCGTCCAGCTTGCCCCGGGTGACGAGGCCGCCCTTGGCCGTCCTCGCTCCCTCGAGCTCCAGCTTCCCTGCGTTGCGGCCCACGATCGTCACGTCGTGACCGCGCTCGCGCAGGCGTTGCGCGAAGTAGGCCACTCGGACGTGCGAGGCCGCGCGAGGGCTCGCGAACTTCGAATCGATGTAGAGGATGCGCATTGCCGGAGAGAGGTTGATTTTAGCCGTGAGCCTGTCTCAATCGGACCGGCGATAGGCGGGGAAGAAGCCCTCCAGCTCGATCGAGTCCGTCCCGGTCAGCGCACGGTACGCGCCGGCGTCGTGGACCAGTTTCCCTTCCCAGGCCTCGCGGAGCCCGTCGGGCGCGAAGCGGACCTTGAAGTCGTAGAGCGAGTCTTTTCCGCTGCGGAGGCCGCCCCCGAGGTGGAACGACTTGAACCCCGTGCGCAGCGCCCACGCTCCGGCCTCGTACACCACGAGATTCGCGGCCGCCGCCCTTCGGCCCCGGTCGGTCGTTCCCGACAGGTGGTAGTGGAGCCAGGGCTTGGCCGCGAGAAAGAGCCCGCTCGCGGCCAGCTCGTCCCCGAAACGCGCGTCGACTTTCACCACGTGCTCGCGGAAGTCTTCCGTCAGGCGCTGCCAGTACTCCCGCGGAAAGAAGTAGAACGAGCTGGCATCGACGCGCTCCATCGACCCCTGGTAGAGCTCGACGAACTCGCTCAGGTCGGCCGGCCCCTCCTCGACAGTGACATCCAGCCCGGCGTTGCGTGCCTTGCGCACCTTGTTTCGGTGCTTGGGGTGCAGGCCCTCCAAGAGGTCGTCGTGCCGCTCCAGGTCCCACTCGATCGTCTCCCCGAGCAGCTCCTTGTGCATCGACTCGGGCGCATAGCGGTGATTGGCGAAGACCGGATGGAAGCGGACGAAGGTGGTGACGACGCGGTGCTCCCGGCACCAGGCCTCGTACTCCTCGTAGAAACGATCCACGGGCGTGTCGCGGCCCACCGCCAACGGGCCTCCATAGCCATAGGGGGTGGTCACGTCTCGGTAGTCCGTGTCCGGCACGTCGCGCAGGACGAGGGCGCAGACGACGTCGTCGGGCAGATGCAGCAGCACGGGCCGGCCCGGCTCCAGCAGGCAGGCGGTCTCGAGATAGGCCCGTAGGTAGTAGACATCCGCGCAGCCGAGCCGCTCGAGCAGATCGTCCCAGTCGCCGGCTTCGACCTCGACGAGCGAGGTCGGGGTCACCGCCGGGGCTGCGCGAGCTCGCGCCGCTCTTTCGCGCGGGCGCGCTCGATGTTCATCGTGTCTTCGACGGGGCTGGGCTGCCCGCGGAAGGGCTGGGCGAGCGTCTTCAGGAGGATCTTCGCGTCGAGGGGAAGCGACCAATGCTCGACGTACCACGCGTCCTGCTCGAAGCGCTCGGGCCAGGGGACCTCCTCGCGACCGTTCACCTGCGCCCAGCCGGTGATCCCGGGCAGGACGGCCAGGCGGCGGCGATCCGAGTCCGTGTAGTTGGCGGCCTGCTCCAGCAGGTCGGGGCGCGGTCCGACGAGGCTCATCTGCCCGAGCAGCACGTTGCCGAGCTGCGGCAGCTCGTCCAGGCCTGTGCGGCGCAGGAACCGGCCGCTCCTCGTGATCCGGGGATCCTTGGGGAGCACGCCGAACGGGTCGTCGCTCAGGTGCAGCTCCCGTCCGAGCTCGATCGCGTTCGGGACCATCGTGCGGAACTTGAACATGCGAAACGGGCGCCCGTGCTTGCCTGCCCGCGCGTGGTTGAAGAACACGGGCCGCCGGGACTCGATCAGGATCCAAAGGCAGATCGCCAGGAAGAGCGGCGCCAGCAGCACGAGCAGGACGAACGCCAGGACCGGGTCGAGCACGCGCTTGAGGGCGCGCTGGACCCCCCGGGCGCCGAAGCGGCGCCGGGCTACCATCGGCTCGTGCGGATCGCGCTCATCGACCCGGGAGCGTACACGCCACCCTACGACGATCGACTGGCCGCAGCGCTTGCGGCTCGCGGTCACGACGTCCACCTGTTGACGGCGCCCTTTCGCTTTGCCGAGGTGCGCGGGGCTGAGGGTTACGAACGCCACGAGCTCTTCTTTCCGCTCAGCTCGCGCCTCTTTCGGCGAGCGCCGCGCTCGCGGGCCAGGCTGCCGCTGAAGGCGGTCGAGTACGCGTCGGGCGCGCGTGCGCTGAAGCGGGAGCTGGAGGCGATCGAGCCGGACGTCGTGCACCTGCAATGGCTTTTCCGGCGGCCCGACCTCGACCTGCGCTGGCTCCGCCCGCTCACGGAGCGGTGGCCGACCGTGTTCACGGCCCACGACCTCTCGGCCATGATCGCCGGCCGGCTTGCTCACTGGCTCCAGGTCTTCGACGCGGTCGATCGCGTCGTCGTGCACTCGCTGCGGGGCGTCGGCGAGCTCGCGGCGCTCGGGGTTCCGCGGGAGCGGATCGAGCGCATTCCGCACCCCGTGTTCGCCGGGCGCACGGCTGTGACCGATTCGCCGTCGGGCTCGACGCTGCTGTTCTTCGGCCTCATCCGCGCTTACAAGGGCCTCGACCTGGCGATCCGGGCCTTGCCTGCGATCGCGCGTGACGTGCCGGGCGCGAAGCTCGTCATCGCCGGCGATCCCGTGGAGCCGGTCGAGCCGCTGCAGGAGCTCGCCGTCGAGCTGGGCGTGGCGGATCGCATCGAATGGCGGCTCGGCTACCAGGACGACGAGGCCACGGACACCCTGATGGCGGGGTCTGCGGTCGTGATGCTCCCGTACCGGGAGCGCGTCGACTCGTCGGGCGTGCTCGCGAGCGCGCTCGGCCACGGGCGACCGGCGGTGGTCACGGACGTCGGCAACCTCGGCGAGACGGTGGCAGAGTTCGGTGCCGGCGCGGTCGTGCCGCCCGAGGACGTGGACGAGCTTGCCGCGGCGTGCAGCCGCCTGCTCACCGACGAAGCGGCGCTCCGTGAGGCCTTCGAGGGGACACGCGCCGCTTGCGCGGCCCTCAGTTGGGACGCCTCGGCCGAGCAGCACGAGCGGCTCTACGAGGCCGTGGCGAACCGGAGCTTGTCTTCCGCCTGAGCCGGTACCGTGAGGGCGTCCGCCGAGGTCGCCGCCCGATACTGCTTGCTCTCGCCGCGATCCTCGTCGCGTCCGCCGTGGCCTGCTCGGAGAAGGCGCAGGAACGGCAGGCCGCGACGGAGCCGGCGATCCACGGTCCGCCGCCGCCGAAGCCGCGCGACCAGGCGCCGAGCCCCCTGCGCTCGATCGTGCACGTGACCGTGCTGGACGGCGATCTCGGCCGGCGGGTGCGCGGAGCACGCGTGCGGGTGGGCGTCCACCGGGCGCGGGCCGACGGGCTCGGGACGGCGCGGGTTCGGCTGGGGAAGCGCAGCGCCTACGTCGTCCAGGCAGCGGCGCCCGGCTACCAGGACGGCAAGGCCAGGATCCAGTTCCGCAACCATCCGAAGGTGACGATCAGGATCTACCGCCCTGGGCTGCAGTGGACGATGTACGGCAACGACCCTGCGCGCACGCAGACGCACGCGCGGATCAAGGTCCGGCCGCCGTTCCGGATGGTGTGGAGCCGGCCCATGGGCGGCCTGCTCGAGTTCCCCGCCGTGGCGGATAGCGGCGTCGCGTTCGTCGCGAACGCGTGGGGGAGCGTGCGGGCTCTGCTGATGAAGGACGGCCGGCTCGTCTGGCGCCACGACATTCCCGGCGGGAAGATGGCCTCGTCTGTTGCCGTGTGGCAGGACTCGGTCATTGTCCACGGGATGGACGGCAACGTCTGGGTGCTCGACCGCTACAACGGGCGGCTCCTTTGGCGTTACGCGATCGGCGCAGCCGTTGAATCGTCACCACTGATCTGGCGTGGGATCGACTTCTTCGGCGCCTGGAACGGCAACGTCTACGCCCTCGACCTGCGGACACGCCGCATGCGCTGGGTGCACCGCACCGGGGCCAAGATCACGTCGAGCGCGGCACGCTACGGCGGGACGATCTACATCGGCGACTACGGTGGCCGCCTACGGGCCCTCGCGGCCGGGAACGGCCGTCTGCGCTGGGCCGCCGGGGTGAACGGCCGCATCTACGGCACGCCGTCGGTCGCCGCGGGACGTGTGTTCGTCCCGTCGTCGGACGGCAACTCGCTGACCGCCTTCTCGACGAGTGGCCGCTACCTCTGGCGCGTGCACACGGGCGGATACGTGTACTCCTCGCCGGCCGTCTGGGCGGGTCGCGTCTACTTCGGCTCCCACACAGGCACTTTCTACTGCGTCTCGGCCGCGAGCGGCCGCATCCTGTGGAGCTTCTCCATTCCAGCCCGCATCGGCGGTGCGCCGACCGTCGTCGACGGGATCGTCTACTTCAGCGGCGGTCGGTACGGGATGCGCGGGCTCGACGCGCGCACGGGCCGTCTCGTGTTCCGTTTCTCGGACGGCGACTACGTGCCGGTCTCGGGGGCCGGCGTGAAGTTGCTGCTGCACGGCTACTCGCGGCTGTACGCCGTCGAGCGCCGCCGCCGTTGAGAAGGACCCTGTTGATCGTCGCCGGGGCGGCGCTGCTCGTGCTCGGCGGGCTCGCGGGCGGTTACGTCCTGTACCGCAAGCACCAGAGCCGGGACGTCCACGGGTCGAGCACCGTCGAGTTCATCACGACCGAGAAGCCGAAGCCCGAGCCGCCACCGCCACCCCAGATCCTCTGGCCCATGTACGGCTACGACCCTGCGCGGCTGCGGGCACCCGAGGGGTTCAAGCTGCGCCCGCCGTTCCGGCCGGTCTGGCGTTTCCCGGGCCGGGCGCTGCTCGAGTTTCCGCCGGTGCTCGGCTACGGGCATCTCTACTTCACGAACAACTCGGGCACGCTCTACGCGCTGACGACCCGCCACGGCCGGATCGGGTGGCGCTTCCACTCGCGGCGCTGTGCCGCTGCGTCCCAGGCGCTCTACCGCGGGCTCGTGATCGCGGTTTTCCTGAACAAGCCGCCTTGCAACTCGACCCGGTCGGACATCGACGGCCTGATCGCCGCGTTCGACGTGCGCACCGGGAAGATCCGCTGGCGTCATGTGATCGGGCCCTCCGAGACGTCGCCGGTGATCTCCGACGGCGTCGTCTACGTGGGCGATTGGCGCAACAACGTGTACGCGTTCACTGCGACAACGGGGCGGCTGCACTGGAAATACAGCACCGGCGACAAGATCAAGGGCGGCCCGGCGATCTCGGGCAACCGGCTCTATGTCGGTTCCTACGACGGTTACCTCTATGCGCTCGACAAGCGCACCGGCCGGCTGATCTGGCGCTCGGCGTCGCAGCAGA
The DNA here is from genome assembly GCA_030854475.1 of Actinomycetota bacterium. Lineage (GTDB taxonomy): Bacteria > Actinomycetota > Thermoleophilia > Gaiellales > Gaiellaceae > JALYTD01. The sequence continues at coordinate 2,572 of JALYTD010000103.1, read as the reverse complement.
GGCTCGGCGGCAAGGGAACCTTCTACTCGGGGCCGGCCGTCGCGTACGGGCGCGTCTACATCGGCTCGACCGACGGCAAGGTCTACTCGTACGGGGCCCGCAGCGGGAAGCTGCGCTGGTCGCACGGGACGGGCAGCTACGTGTACGCCTCGCCTGCGGTGTGGCGCGGTCTGATCCTGATCGGCTCCTACGACGGGACGTTCTACGCGTTCGACGCCGCGACCGGGGACGTGCGCTGGAAGTTCCACGCGCGCAGGGGGATTTCTGGCTCCGCGGTGGTGATCAACGGCGTCGTCTACTTCTCGAGCCTGCGAGGGCGGACCTACGCGCTCAACCCGGCCAACGGCCGCGTGGTGTGGACGTTCGCCGACGGCCAGTACGCGGCGGCGATCGCCGGCCGCCAGCGGCTCTACCTCGTCGGCTACTCGCGGCTCTACGCGCTGATTCCGCAGAGCTACGGGGCCGGGCCGCCTAATCGATAGAGTCGCCGCCGGTGCAGACCCAGAGAGAAATGCGCGCGTCTGAACGGCTGCCGGACCTCGACGCGGAGCAGGAAGTTGATCTTGGGCGGTACTGGCGATCGCTCCTGGAGCGCTGGTGGTTACTGCTCGCCGGCCTGATCGTGGGCGTGATTGCCGGCTACCTGCTCTCGCTCGGCGGCACGCAGGTCTACACGGCCAAGGCGACGATCTACCTCGGGCAGCCGCTCTCGATCACCGGCACGTCATCGATCCAGAGCCCGAACACGAATCCAAACGCAGTGCGCGCGGTCGTGCTGGCGCCTTGGGCCCAGCGACGGGCCGAGGCCGCGGCCGGGCTTCGCACGGGAGCCCTGCGCGGCCATGTGGCGATCCAGGCGACCGTGGTCACGCTCGCCACCAGGGCGGCCGGCCAGAACCCGCTCGTCTCGATCATCGTCGACGGCCGCGAGCCGGCGAAGATCGCGCGAGCCGCAGACGCCCTGGCCGAGCTCACGATGACGCAGGTCGCAGGTGGCTACGTCGCAACCAAGATCAAGACGCTCAAGGCGCAGCTCGCTGCGGTGAACGAGACCCTTGCTTCGGTCGACCAGACGATCAACCGCCTCCGCGAGGCAGCCAGCTCGTCCGGCCTCTCGACGGTGGAGAAGCTGATCATCGTCGTCCAGCTGAACGCGCAGACACAGCAGCGCGGCCAGGTCGTCGACCAGCAGACGACCACGCGCCAGCTGCTCGCGCTTGCTCAGAACGTCGAGCAGCCGAAGCTGATCTCCCCCGCCACAGCTGAGAAGACGACCGCCCGCAGCCGGCGTAACTCGATCATCGTGGGCGGGCTGATCGGGCTGTTGCTCGGGATCGGCGCGGCGCTCCTCTGGGAGCCGCTCACCCGGCTCTCGCGCGGCGCGCGCGACTAGCGTCCCCCTGACATGCTCGACGACAAGCGCGTTGCGGTCGTCATCCCGGCCTACAACGAGGAGCAGCTGATCGGCAAGACGGTCGGCGGGATCCCGTACTTCGTCGACCGGATCTACGTCGTCGACGACGGCTCCGAGGACGCCACCGCGGAACAGGCGCGGGCGAGCGACGGCGACAGGGTTCGTGTTTTGGAGCACAAGGAAAACCGTGGGGTCGGCGCGGCGGTGGTCACTGGGTACAAGCAGGCGATCGACGACGAGGTCGACGTGACGGCGGTGATGAACGCCGATGCCCAGATGGATCCCGCCGACCTCGAGAAGCTCGTGCGGGTCGTCGCCTCCGGCGACACCGACTACGCGAAGGCGAACCGGCTGATGATCGCCAACTCGTGGGAGCAGATGCCGCGGCACCGCTGGCTCGGGAACGCGATCCTGTCCTTCCTGACCAAGATCGCCTCCGGCTACTGGCATGTCGCGGACTCGCAGTCGGGCTACACGGCGATCAACCTTGAATCTCTGCGCATGCTGAACCTGGACCGGATCTATCCGCGCTACGGCTTTCCGAACGACCTGCTCGTGCACCTGAACGTCGTCAACCGGCGCGTGCGCGACATCCCGTCGCGGCCGATCTACGGCGTGGGGGAGCGGAGCGACCTGCGGCTACGCCGCGTCGTGCCGACGATCTCATGGCTGCTGATTCGTCGCTTCTTCTGGCGGCTGAAGGAGAAGTACGTGATCCGGGACTTTCACCCGCTGGTGCTCTTCTACGCGCTGGGGATGTTCCTGCTGCTGGCCGGGTTCGTGCTCGGTTGCGTCGAGACGGGGTTTCGGCTCTCGGGCGAGCACATCCCGGCTGCGACGGCGGTGCTGATCGCGCTGCTGTTCATTTCCGGGTTGCAGCTGACGCTGTTCGCGATGTGGTTCGACATGGAGTCCAACAAGGACCTGCGCTAGCGGCGGCGGTGCTTCGGACGCTTCACGACGCGGGTCGTGCCGGGACGGCCGACCATGGCATTGCGAGAGATCCCGGCGACGAGGATCCGCCCGCTGTCCACGCCGGGGACTCGCGGGACGACGAACGATCGGCGTGATCCCCGCAACAACCACTCGGAACGCCGTCCGTCACGCAGGATCGCGCGCACGACGTAGCGCGCCGCGCCATTCGACGTGGTCCAGCGG
>JALYTD010000066.1 GCA_030854475.1 Actinomycetota bacterium | reverse complement strand
CGCCCGACCAGCACCCACCCCCACGCCGGCGCCGCGGCGATCACCGGTCGCGCGGCCGCCGAGGTGGCGTAGCCCCACACGATCCACGGCAGGCGGCGGCCACCGCTGCGGTCCGAGAGCCAGCCGGCCACTCCGCGCAACCCGACCGCGATCCCTTCCGCAACGCCCTCGATCACACCAATCGCGGCCACCGGCGCCCGCAGCGTTCCGGTCAGGAACAGCGGGATGATCGGATACATGAGCTCGCTCGCGACGTCGTTCGCAAACGAGACCCAGCTCAGCGCGCGAACGTTTTTCGGTAGCGCCCGCTGGGCGCGACGCACCTCTGCGAGGCCGGCCACGGCGCTATTCAAGCCGGACGGCGGGGTTCGTAGTCGGGGCGGCCGGATTCGAACCGGCGACCTCCTGCTCCCAAAGCAGGCGCGCTAACCAGGCTGCGCTACGCCCCGAGCTCGCACTGCAGACGGTAGCGCATGCGCCTCCGGCGTTTCATCCCCCGCCGGGACGTTTGCGGCTCAGGCAACACCGACGACGGCCGTCTCGTTTGTAAAGCGCGAATTCCCTGCTCTGAGTGCAGTCTCGTACGGGTTTCGAAGGGTTCGTTTGCGCTATCCGAAGGATCTGCTAGAAATCTTCCCTTCTCATGACGAAAAAACTACTTACAACTTATATTTTTGTGCTTTTTGCAACAGGTTTCCTCGCTCCGACGGCAGCGCCGCGCGGGCACGCACTCTCCACCGCCGAGACCTCACTGGTGGCCGCCATCAACTCCGTGCGGGGCGCCCACGGGCTCGCTCCTCTAGCACTCGACTACAAGCTGCAGCGCGCAGCCAGGGCGCACTCCCACGACATGCTCAAGCGGAACTACTTCGCGCACGGCGCGTTCGGCCAGCGGATGAGACGGTTCCACGTCCGCGGTCCACGCGCCGGCGAGAACCTCGCGTGGCACACAGGTCGGCTGGTCGCTGCCACAGCGATCCAGATGTGGCTCGCGAGTCCCGGACACAGGGCCAACCTGCTCCACCCCGGTTTCCGACGGATCGGCGTAGCCACGCCCTGGGGTCGCTTCGCGGGGGCACGGCACGCCACTGTGATCACGACGGATTTCGCAGGCAGGTAGCCGGCCCGGTCAGTCGCGCTCGAGCAGGTCCCGGAGCTCCGCGATCTTCTCGCTGCGCAGATCGTCGCGCTCGCCCCGCTCGACGCGCTTCACCAGGTCTTCCACGAATGGGGCGAGCTCGACCGGGTTGAACGGCTTCGTCACGTACTCGACTCCGCCGAGGTCGAGGCCCTTGGCCCGATCGCGCATCTCGGCCCTGGCGGTGAGAAACACGATCGGGATGCTGCTCGTGCGTTCGTCCTCCAGCAGCTCCTCGGCGACTTCCCAGCCGTTCCTGCCGGGCATCATCACGTCGAGGAGGATCACGTCGGGGCGCTCCTCACGCGCCAGGTCGAGCCCGCTCTGGCCATCGCCGGCCTCCGACACCTGCATGCCCTCAGCCTCGAGGTTCACGCGGCAAAGGAGCCGGATCGGCGCCTCATCGTCGATTACGAGCACTTTGGTCATGCGCGGAGATCGGGATCCGCTATACCCGCGACCCTCACAGTTCAGTCCCGCCCCGCCAGAGCCGGTTCACGGACAGCGGGCAACTCGAAGACGAAGCTCGAGCCCTCACCCTCGCGCGAGTCGACCCAGATCCGTCCGCCCATGGCGTGCACGAGCCCGTGAGCGATGAACAGACCGAGCCCCGTTCCTCCCGCACCCCGTTCCCGGGCGACTGCCTCGGCCCGGTAGAACTTGGTGAAGATGCGGCGCTGCTCGGCTTCAGGGATGCCGACGCCCTCGTCCTCGACACGCACCTCGACGCTCTCGTCCTTACGGCGGGCGACCACCGTCACCGTTCCGCCATTCGGAGAGAACTTCACCGCGTTGTCGACCAGGTTGGTGACGATCTGACGGAGCTTGTCGCGGTCGGCCTCGGCCTGGAGCGGTTCGGATGGAAGCTCGACCGAGAAGCGGTGGCCGTTGAGCGGATGGGTCTGCTCGACTGACGAGACAACTTCGGCCACGACCGAGCCGACGTCCGTCGGGGCAAGGTGGACCTGAAGGTCGCCCGTATCCAGCCGGGCGACGTTGAGCAGCGCGTCGACGATCTGCGTCAGGCGCTCGGACTCCGACGCGATGTACCCGAGAAACGTCTTGCGCTCCTCTTCGCCGAACAGCACGTCCTGGCGAAGCAGCGTCTCGGCGAACCCGTAGATCGACGTCAGCGGAGTGCGCAGTTCGTGCGAGACCGTCGAGACGAAGTCCGATTTCATCTGCTCGACGACGCGTTCGGCGGAGACGTCGCGGAAAGCGAAGATCCTGCCCGCAACCGCCCCGGTTGGGTCGCGCATGACGGCCTCCGTCAGCGACAGGAGCACCTCATCCGAGCCGCGCCGGATCGGCACGAAGCGTTCGGCCGCCTCGGCCTCCCCGCCCTGCAGGTTTCGGCCCAGCACCTCGAGCTGCGTGCGGTCGAGCGCCCCGGCGGCAGGGACCCCCGTGATCTTCTCCGCCGCGGCATTCCAGAGCACGACTTCGCCCTCGCGGTCGACGGCGACGATGCCGTCTGCGATGTTGGCGAGGATCGCCACGCTGCGTTCCTTCTCCAGAGCGACGCGCTGGTAGAGCTCCGCGCTGGCCAACGCCGCAGACGCGTTGCCGGCAAGCGCGAGCACAGCCTCGACTTCCTCCTCACGCCAGGTGCGAGACCGGCGGGAGTAGACGGACAACACCCCGTGCAGAGCTCCCTCGGGACCCGCGATCGGAACGCCGAGGTACGCGGCGTAGCCCTTCTCGAACAGCGGATCCGCCCGGCTGAGCCGCTGCTCGTCCGCGAGGTTCGCGACGGTGATCGGCGAGCGGGACTGCACGATGTCGCCGGCGAGCAACGAGGTAGAGGGCGCGCGCGAGCCAACGGTTGCCTGCGCGCCTTCGCCTTCCGCGGCGATCACGACGAGATCCTCGCCTTCGAGCAGCCGTACGGCACAGGCATCGGCCTCCACCAGGGCAGGAGCGCGCGCGACGACCTCGTCGACGACGGCGGCCGGGTCGAGCTCGTGCCCGAGGGTCGAACCCGCGCGCGCCAGTTGCTGGGCGAGGCCGCGAGCTCGGCGCTCGCTCTCGTAGAGATCGCTGCGCTCGAGCGCGCCGCGAGCGGCGGCGGCGAGGTTGCGTGCGAGCTCGAGGTCGTCGTCCTCGATCTCGCGCGCGCCCGAGAAAAAGACCACCGCGAGCCCGGCCTCGTCGGTTCGCGGAGCCTCGACCGGCACCGCGAGCAGGGCGCCGTATCCGCTTGTCCCGAGCACGCCTTGCCAACCCTCGCCAAAGCGGTCGTCGTCCACGACATCGGAAGCGGCGACCATGCGCCGCGCGTTCGCACAGGCGGGCAACGGGTCCGTCGCGTCGCCGGCCCCGGACTCCAGGAACTCAGCGAGAGACGGAGGCAGCTCGTAAAACGCTGCAAGCGCCAGCCCGCCGCCGGCCGGCAGGAGAAGCGCTGCCGCCGCGCCGTCGAGCGCCTCACAGGCCGCCTGGGCCACAGCCTGCAGGGTCGCGTCAAGCGAGAGCGGCTCGGCAAGCAACGAGGCAATGCGGTAGAAGCCGCGCTGGCGACCGAGGCGGCGCTGGTTTTCGTCCAGCAGTTGCGCGGTGTGAATCGCGAGCCCCACCTCGCGGGCCACGGCCTCCGCGAGGGCGATCTCCGCGCCCGACCACGGACCGGGCTCCGCGCGATGAAGACCGAGCACGCCGATCGTCTCGTCGAAGACCACTATCGGGGTGGCGAGCACGGCGCGGGTTCCGAGCGCGGCAAGCGTCTCGAGGCCTCCCAGTTCCGGATCGGCGAGCAGCGGGGAGCCCGTCACCTCTTCGATGGCGATGGTCTTTCCTTCGCGAAGCGCGAGATTTGCGACCGGCAGGTTGCGGCTGGCGGGACCGATCGGAAGCAGGTCGGCCGTGTACCACTCGGCACGAATCGGAGTTGGACCGCCGGTTTGACCGAGCCGGATGAAGCAACGCGACGCTCCGATCGCGCGCCCGGTCTCGGTGACCGCGATGCGCGCCGTCGAGTCGAGGTCGTGCGCGGATCGCACCCGGCGGGAGATCTCGGAGACGAGCCGCTCGCGGGCCAGCGCGCGATCGAGCGCGTGGGCAGAGCGGGTCCGCTCGAGCGCGACCGCGGTGTCGGCTGCCAGCGATTCCATCAGGACGACCTCTGCCTGCGAAAACGCCCGTTTGGCTGTCGTCGGAGCGGCCACGAGGACTCCGATCACGCGCTGTTCCACGATCAGCGGGATAAAGGCTCCGCTCTTGGCGCCCACTGCCTCGACGAGCCGCTGGCTGACGAGGGCCGAGGTGGCCACGTCGTAGACGATTACCGGGCCCGCGGTGTGGAATGCGCTGGCGATGCCGGAAGGTTCCGAGGCCAGCTCGATCCGCACATCCGGCCACCAGTCGAGGTCCTGTTCGTTGCTCCGTGCGAGCAGGCCGTAGGCGTACCGCTCGGCGTCGTCGATCAGAGCGAGCGCAGTGAAGTCGACCGACAAAACGGACGCGACCTCGTCGAGCAGAACTCGCCCGGCCTCCTGGGGATCGTGAGTCCGAGCCAGCGCGTTCGAGATCGCAGACACCGCCTCGAGCTCGCGGTCGCGCATGGTCGCGCGCTCTTCCGCTTCTCGCGCGCGCGGACCGCTCATCGCCACGAGCGACCGTTCACGCCAGCGGACGAGGAAGAAGACTGCGGGGATCAGCGCCACCAGCATGGCGGCGAACGGCGGCCACACGCTGCCCCCGATGGCCGTCTTGTCGTGGAGGACGACACCGCCGAAGACGAGCAGCGGGATCCCGACGCACGGGAACATGAGCACGAGCGCGAGGTCGGCCACGTCGACCCGGCGGCGCTCGCGCCAGAGTGTCGGGGCAAGGGCCGCCGTGACCGCGAGGTAGGCGCCGCCCAGCACGAACAGCGGGACGGCGTTGAACAAGACTGCCTGGCGTTCCTGGCTCACTGGGCCTTGCTGATGATAGGTACGCCGGTTGGGCGAGTCGAGCGGGCGGGGTACTTTCCAAGCACGTTTTCGTGTTTTTGAACAGTGCTCCTCCGTGCTTCGGAAATAGGTCTTTCGGCCTATTCACAAGGAGGCGCCGGAGCGTTAGCGTCTCGGGCACTGGGCGATGCGCACCGCGGGTATTTTCCTGGCCATAGGCTCGCGGTGAGCAAATCTGGGAAGGGCCCGTCGCACAGACCCCCCGAGCGACGGGCCTTTCTCGGGATTTGGGGACATGTCCGGGGTCAGACCCTGGACATAACCAGAGAAGACAGCCCGTCCTCAACCACCTCGCGGATCGCTTGCGCTGCGCGAATCGGGTCCGAGGCGAACAGCGGATGAATCAAGCTCGTCGTCAGGAAGTCGGGCCGCGGTGCGCGATAGACCAGCGCGCGATAGCTGCTCCACGGCCAGTCCAAAGGGTGGTCGCACATGCCCGCGCGAACCGGATTCAGAGCGAGGTATCGCACGAGTTCGAGCAGGTGACTCTCGCCTTCGACCAGGACGGATCCGTAGCGCCCTTGAAGCACATGACCTTGCTCGCCACGCGTGTGATTTAGATACGTGGCGTAGCGCGTGTTCAGCCGTTGCATCCCTTTGGCGAGGTCGGCCTCGGGTGTGGTGACTAAAAGGTGGTAATGCGTGGTCATGAAGCAGTAGCCATGGCAGATCCATGCATGGCGATTCACGACGTCCTGGAGGGCGAACGAGAACGACCGACGATCGTCGGTCCGCGGAAACATCGTGCGGCCGAAGTTGCCGCGAGCTGTGAGGTGGTAGGTGCCGCCGGCGACCTGAATGCGCGGAGGACGAGCCATTTGTCGATCGTGCCGACGTTCGGGTGTCCGCGACAGTTCGGCGGACATTTAACGCTCTCTTGTGACGCTTCTGTTACGCGTTGGCCCTGTCCGGGGTCAGACCCCGGACACGCCCGAACGGGTCAGGCGCGCGCGCACTGAGTCGATCAGCCGCATCCTCGTCGCCGGCGGGCCTGCGTGGGCCAGCACGAACTCGGCCATCCGCTGCGCCTCGTCGTCCGGGAGCGAGACGGCGCCTTCGACGCCTCCGCTCTCGTTCCACACACTGAATCTCACGTGCCGCTCGTGTTCGGCCGAGCCGAAGTGCCGCGAGACGCGCAAAGCCTTGCCGTGGTCACCTTCGATGCCGGGGTGCGCAGCAAAGAACGACACGAGCTTGCGGCGCTGCGGAGCGGCACACCACGGGCAGTAGTGAAACCTGAGCTCGACCAGTCCGCCGCAACCGGGGCAGTCGCGCATCCGCGCCTCCTCTCCGCCGAAACCTACAGCCGAGCTGCGTAAAGCAGTCAGGCCTTGGCGATCTTCGGCTCGGCCGACGCGCCGTCCGTCTCGATCGCGACCGCCAGCGTCTCCTCCTTGATCCAGTCTTCATGGGCCAGCAAGTCCGCCTCCGACTCCGGCAGGGTGACGCGGATCCGGTCGGTCAGCTCGAAGCCGGCCTCCTTGCGCATCGTGTTCAGCCGGTGGATCAGGTCGAGCACGCGGCCTTCCAGCTCGAGCTCCGGATCGACCGCGGTATCGAGCGCCACGGTCAAGCCGTCCTGCGCGGCCACCGCCCAGCCCTCCTTGCCATGTCGCTCGACGAGCACCTCTTCGGGGCCCAGCTCGTGCGAGCCGACACGGAACCGCCCGCCACCGAGCTCCTCGAACTCGCCTGCCTCCAGAGCGGCTCGAACTCCACCTAGCTCCTTGCCCAGCTTCGGCCCGAGCACGGGCAGGTTCGGCTTGACCCGCAGCTCGGTTGCCTCGACAGGCCCGAACTCCACCTCCTTTACCCGTAGCTCCTCGGCGATCTCGTCGCTGTGCTCCTGGGCCCGCGACGAACCCTCCACGATGAGACGCCGCAACGGCTGGCGAAACTTCAGCCCCGCATCTCCGCGTGCCTGCCGGCCGAGCTCGACCACGCGCCGCACCTCCGCGACCTCCTCCAGCAACGCCCCGTCCGGCGCCTGGACGTCTGGCCAGCGCGCCAGGTGAACGGAGTCCGGCGCGCCCTCGCAGGGCTTGGCGACGAGCGTCTGCCACAGCCGGTCGGCCAGGAACGGCATCACCGGCGCGACAACGCGCAGAGCCTGGACGAGCGCCCACCACAGCGTCCGGAACGCGGCGTCGTCGTACGAGTAGAACCGCCGCCGTGAACGCCGGATGTACCAGTTCGAGAGGTCGTCGACGAACGCCTCGAACGAGCGCGTCACGGCAGGAGCCCAGTAGCGGTCGTACGCCTCGGTCGTCTCCGCGACCAACGCCTGAGTCCGCGCCACGAGCCAGCGGTCCAAAGGCCGTCCCTCAGGCGGTCCCGAGGCCACGTCTGCCCACGAGGGCGAAAAGCCCTCGATGTTCGAGTACGTGACGAGAAATCCCACCGAGTTCCACAAGGTCAGCAGCCGCCGCTTCACCTCGCCGGCAGGCCCGTAGCCGAAGTTGATGTTCTGCTGCGACGGCTGCGCCGAGAACAGGAACCGCACGATGTCGGCGCCCATGCTCTCGAACGACTCGTCGGCCTCGATCGCGTTGCCCCACGACTTGTGCATCTCCCGGCCGGTCTCGTCGCGTACGCGCTCGTACGCGAGCACAGCCCTGTACGGCGACTCCCCCACGAGAGCCACCGACATGAACGAGATCGCGTAGAACCAGAGCCGGATCTGCTCGCGGCTCTCCGAGACCCAGTCGGCCGGGAACCACTGCTCCCAGTAGGCGTGATCCGGCAGGTCGGCACCCGACAGCCCCTTGGAGGCGCCGGTGGCATAGCCGCCGGGAACCCACTCCGGGTTTTCCCAGCCCAGCGTCGAGAGCGGAACGATTCCTGCGTCGAGCCAGGCGTCCCCCACCTCCGGGATCCGCCGCAACCCCTCCTCGCCGCAGTGCTCGCAGCGGATCTCGATCTCGTCGACCCAGGGCCGGTGAAGCTCCTGGAGCTGATCCATTCCGCGCACGGCTCGCTCCGCGAGCTCCGCCTTCGACCCGACCACGGTCAACTGCTCGCAGGCGTGACACGGATAGAACGGCAGCGGCAGCCCGAAGTAACGCTTGCGCGAGATGTTCCAGTCGCCCATGTTCCGCAGCCAGTCGTCCATCCGCTTCGAGTAGAAGGACGGCGTCCACTCGACCGTCGCGTTGGCGTCGAGCATGGGCTGCCGGATTTCCTCGGCCGAGATGAACCAGTCGTCGACCACGCGGAAGATCAGGGGCGTGCGGCAGCGCCAGCAGATCGGGTAGCGGTGCCTGATCGTTCCGGCCTCGATCAGGAGGCCGTGCGAGCGCAGCGACTCGATCACGGGCTCCGCGGCCTCGTCCGTGGTCATGCCCTCTAGCTCGCCGTAGGCGGGGTAGAACTCGCCCGCCTCGTTGACCGGAACGAGGACCGGCAGGTCGTGGACGCGCGAGAGCTCGAAGTCCTCCGTCCCCGCGCCCGGCGCTATGTGGACGATCCCGGTGCCCTCGTCGAGGACGACTTCGTCCCACGGGATCACTCGGTGCTCGACGCCCTGCTGCGCCGGCAGATCGTCGAACGGGCCTTCGTAGCGCCAGCCGACGAGCTCGTCGCCGCGTTTGCGCTCGGAGAACTTCTCGTCCGGATAGCGCTCGACCGCGACCCACGTGCCGTCCTCGCGCAACCCGTACTCCGCGTCGGGCTTGACCGCCGCCGCGACGTTCGCCGGCAACGTCCAGGGGGTGGTGGTCCAGATCGCCAGCGCCTCGCCCTCGCGGCCGAGCAGGGGGAAGCGCACGTACAGCGACGGGTGCTCGAGCTCCGTGTGGTTGTCCTCGCCCGCCTGCTCGTGCTGCGACAGTGAGGTGCCGCAGCGCGGGCACCACTGCGTCGAGCGGTGCCCCTTGAACAGCCACCCGCGCGCGTGCACCTCCTTCAGGAACCGCCAGATGTACTCGATGTTCGTGTCCGAAAACGTGTAGTACGAGTTGGCCCAGTCCATCCACATGCCGAGGCGGCGCGACTGGTCGGTGATTACGCCCGCGAACTTCGCCACGCGCTCCTTGCATTTCTCGGCGAACTCGGCGATGCCGTACTCCTCGATCTCGCGCTTCGAGTTCAAGCCGAGCTCTCGCTCGACCTCGACCTCGACCCACAGGCCCTGGCAGTCGAAGCCGTTCTGGTAGCGCTCGTCGTGACCGCGGAGCGCCTTGTAGCGCTGGAAGATGTCCTTCAACGTCCGTCCCCAGGCGTGGTGGACGCCCATCGGGCCGTTCGCCGTGATCGGTCCGTCGATGAAGGAAAAGCGTGGCCCGCCGGCGTTCTGCTCGCGCAGCCGGTCGAACGTCCGCTCTTCGTCCCAGCGCTCCAGGACCTCCAGTTCTAGCGCGGGGTGATCGGGCACCGGCGGCAGCGGCTGGAACACTTCGGCCATGCTGTCGATTCTAGGTTGCGGGAAGAACCTCGCCCACTGCCGCGTTTGACCTCACCAGGACCGAGGAAAGGAAACTCTCACATGAGCACTGCAGTCACCGAATCCAGCTTCGAGCAGGAAGTCCTCCGGAGCGACAAGCCCGTGATCGTCGACTTCTGGGCCGAGTGGTGCGGTCCGTGCCACGCCGTCTCGCCGGTCCTCGACAAGATCGCCGAGGAGCACGAGGGCGAGCTCAAGCTCGTGAAGATCAACATCGACGAGGAGCAGGGTTTGGCGCAGAAGTACGGGATCGCCTCGATCCCGACGATCATCCTGTTCAAGGACGGAGAGCCGGCTGCCGCCGCGATCGGCGCGCAGCCCAAGGGCGCGATCGAGAAGGCGCTCGGCTTGTCCGAAGCGGCTTAATCCAGGTTCAGGCTTCGGCCTCTTCCTTTTCGGGCTTGGGCGCGGGAGACACCGCGCGCCCGGCCGGCTCGTCCACGAGCTTGAGTACCCGCATCCCGTGGACGTACACGATCGAGCCGCCGATCCAGCCGCCAACGGTCATCAGCCCGAAACCGATGAGGGTCAGGACGTAAGCGCCGCTCGCCACCACGCCGTGCGTGTATCCGTCGTGCCCGATCAGCGCCGCGATCAGGAAGAAGCCCGTCGCGGAGACCATCGCGATCAGGTGGGACGTCGCGGTGCGCCACAGCGGCGTGCCGCGGCTGATGGTGAGCCAGTCGGCGAGACCGGTGATCGCCGTCGGGCCGGTGGCGATCAGGCCGACGATCAGCGCGAGCCACCACGCGTGAGCTGCCGGCTTCTCGGCGACGCCGATGATGCTCGCGAACCCCGCAACCGTCCCGGCGGTGTAGGCGCCGATCGTCGCGCCGGTCAGCGGCGGGTGGAGCGGGTGCCCGGGTAGGCCCCTGATCAGATAGCTGAGCTTCACGCGCGCCTCCTCTCGTCCATGACGAGCGGCAGCTTAGTACGCGTTAGAGCGGATTAGTTCTTTTGCGCTTCGAGGAAGGCGAGGAAGGCGGCGTGCTTCGAAAGGTAGTCCTCGATCTCGGCGATCCCGACGCCGGCCCAATCCTCCAGCCAGTTCTCGTCGAGGTCGTTTTCGATGCGGTGGAGGCCACGATCGCTCATGGACCGGATAATCGGGCTCACGGCTCCGGGCGACATGAGCCATTCGGCCTAAATTCGGGTCCCGGCGGGCCTAGTGGTGTGCAGTAGCCTGCCGCGCTTGGCCGGCTTCCTCCTGATCAACCCTCGGTCGGGGGACGACGAGCCGGGCCCGGAAGAGCTTCGCGCCGAGGCGGCCGCCCGCGGCATCGAGACGCGGCTGCTCGAGCCCGAAGACGACCTGGCGGAACTCGCCCGGGCCGCCGATGCCGACGTGCTGGGCATGGCCGGCGGAGACGGTTCGCTCGGAGCGGTGGCTGCGGTCGCGCTCGAGCGCGACCTGCCGTTCGTGGTCGTCCCGTTCGGGACACGCAACCACTTCGCCCGAGATCTCGGGCTCGACAACAATGATCCGCTGGGAGCGCTTGAGGCGTTCACGGGCCGGGAGCGGCGGATCGACGTCGGCACCGTGGGAGACCGGGTCTTTCTGAACAACGTCTCGCTGGGTCTGTACGCGCGACTCGTACACCGGCGTGAGGAGCACCGCAGGCGACGCCGGCTGCTCGCACGGGGCAGGGCGTTGTGGACCGTCGTTCAGCGCCGTCATGGCCTCGAGGTGCGCGTCGACGGCGCACCTGTCGCCGCGCGCGTGATCCTGGTCGCGAACAACGCCTACGAGCTCGACCTGTTCGACGTCGGCGCCCGCAACTCGCTCACGGAGGGAACGCTGCACCTGTACGTCGCCAGCGGTTGGCTACCCGGCACGTGGGAGGACCGCCCCGGAGAGCGCTTTCGGATCGAGGGCGACGAGCGCTTGCAGGCGGCGGTGGACGGCGAACCGGCCGAGCTCCAGCCGCCGATCGAGCTCGAAGTTCGCCCGCAGGCGCTACGCGTGCTCGTGCCGGGCGCGCCAGGCGGCTAGCACCTGCGGCACGTTCTCGAACGCAATCTCCTCTTCCGAGGGCAGCTCGTCGAGCTCGAACCAGCGCGCTTCCGAGATGTCGTCGTCGGCGCGGAGCTCGCCGGAGACGACGCGCACGGTCCAGTACATGTTCAGTGTCGCCTCGGCGGTCGAGTCGCCGCCGTAGGTATCCATCCAGGTGCCGAGGAACTGCTCGGGCTCAACCTCGAGGCCGGTCTCCTCGAGCAGCTCGCGCCGCAAACCCTCGATCGGGTGCTCCCCCTCCTGGAGGAAGCCCCCTGGCAGATCCCAGTAGCCGAGGTACGGCTCGACGGCGCGACGGACGAGCAGGAGCTTCGTTCCGTCGACGCACAGCGCGGAGGCCGTCGGCTTGGACGCGGCGTAGACGACGAACGCGCAGGCAGCGCAATCGAGGCGCCCGGGGTCGCCTCGCAGCTCCGCGCCGCAGCGCGGGCAGTACGTCCAGCCTGCCAGCTCACCCATGTCGGCCACAATAGACAGGTCCGGGGTCTGACCCCGGACCTGTCCCCGAACGAAAAGAGCGATGCCTAGATGAGCCCTAAGTTCGTACCCGCAACCGTCCACGAGCTCCAGCGCGTCGGGCTCCTGGCCAGCCTGCCCGGGGAGATCCTGAACCGCGTCGCTGCCCGAATGGAGCGCCAGGAGATCCCGGCCGGCCAAGGCGTGATCGAGGAAGGCGCGAACGACGAGCGCTTCTACGTACTCCTCTCCGGGATGATGACGGTAAGCCAGAAGGATCTGGGTCCCAGGCGCGTCCTGCGCCCCGGCGACTACTTCGGCGAGGTCGCGGCGGCGATGCGCGTGCCGCGGACTGCCTCCGTGCGCGCGCTTACTGCCGCCGTGGTTGCGAGCTGCGACCGGGCGACCTTCGACGAGCTGATCAAGCCGCTCTTCGCCGACTAGCGCAGGTTGCCCGTGTGCCCGATCGAGTAGCGGCCGGGCTGCGGCCAGACGCAGAGGCCGTGGGGCCCGCCGCCGACCGGGATCCTCGCGATCACGTGACCGTCACGGGTGGAGATTGCATAGACAGCGGCGTGGTAGCGCTGCGACAGCCAGAGCACCTTGCCGTCCGCTGAAACGCCCCCCATGTCCGGGCTCCCGCCCGTCCGCCATTTGCCGATCACCCGGCCCGTCGCGAAGTCGAGCCGGGTCACGCTGCCCTCGCCGCGGTTCGTCACGTAGAGGACGCGCGCGTCGCGGCTCGGATAGAGACCGTGAGCGCCGCGGCCGGTTGAGATGAAGCCGAGCACACGAAACGGCGCGCCGGCGACCTTCCAGACGCCGTTCGAGGCCATGTCGGCCACGTAGAAGGCGTTCCCCGCGGGCGCGATCTTGACGTCCTGGGGCATGGCGTGTGCGCCCCGAAGCGTCAGTGTCCCCAACACGCGTTCTCGGACGACGTCGACCTTGAGTAGCTGCCCGGAGAACTCGCAACTGGCGATCGCATAGCGACCGTCGGCGGAGAAGTCCATGTGGTCGACTCCGCGGCAGGGAACGTTGACAGTGCGCTGGAGCCTCATCGTGTGCGGGTCGCGGAAATCGAGGTGGTGGTTGCGCTCGGCGACGACGATCGCACGGCGGCCGTCGGGTGTGAAGTAGAGGTTGTACGGGTCGGCGACCGGGATGGCCGGACCGCTCGGGCGACCGGTCATCGGGTCGATCGGCGTGAGGCTGTTGCCCTCGTCGTTGTCGACGTAGAGCCGCTTCAGATCCCAGGACGGCGTCACATGCTGGGGCAGTGCGCCGACGGCGTAATGAGCGACGATCCTGTACGTCCTCGGGTCGATCACATCGACGGTGTTGCTCGCGCTGTTGGGGACGTAGACGCGCGTCGGGACGTGACGCACCACCGCGCTGAGCCGGCCGGCGCCGTCGAAGCCGTACACGCTCGCGCCCGTGCGGTACGCCGGCGGGGATTCCTTCGCAGCGCCGGCCGCCCGCGTCGTCGGCACGAGCTCGAAGACGCGGTTCGTCGTCGCGCTCCCGCGTCCCCCGGCGACGAGGATGCGGCTGCCGACCGAGGCCGCCGACAGGTCGGACAGCGGCATCCGCAACGTGCCGGCGAGCTTGATCCCGTTGCGGAGGGGGTCGACCGCGACGATGCGGCCCGTCGGCGTCCCCGTAGCGGCTCCGCGGCCCCCGATCACATAGGCCTTCCCACCGAGCGCCGCGGCGGCGGCGTGCGTCGTCGGCGCCGGCAGCGAGCCGACGCGACGGAGTGCTTGGTGGCCCGGATCGAACGAATACACGGCTCCGGTGGCAGCCCCGGACGGCAGTGACCCGCCGGCGATCACGAGCCGATTGCGGGTAGCCGTCACAGCCGCGTAGCGCAGCGGCGTCGGCAGACGGGCCACGACACGAGCGCGAGCCCCCGGCTTCCACGCGACGATCGTGTTCAACCACGCCTTGCCCGTGTAACCCCCGACGACGTACGCCGTACCGCCGAGCTCGGCGGCGGCTTGATCGGAGCTCGGCGCAGGCAGGCGGCCGACCACGCTCGAGCGGCCGCTCGAGGGATCGACCTCGACGACGTCAGCGAGCTGCGCCGTCCCGTTGCCGCCTCCGAAGAGGTAGACCGCCCGGCCGATCTTCACTGCGGCCGCGTCGTGCAACGCCCCCGGCAGCTGTCCGAGTGGTCGGTCGCGACGCGGCGCGACGACCCGGATGTCCGACCGCGACGTGTCGGCCGCCGTCAGGCCGCCGAGGAGCAGGACCCGCCCGTCCCCGAGGGCCGCCGCGGCGGCGTCCTGCACGCGCTGCACGAGTGTTCCGGCTGCGCGTTCGACGAGACGTACCGAGCCGGTCGGTCGGGGGCGCTTCGTGACCCGATTCGTCGTTTTGACGTCGTGGCTTCTGCGCGAGGCGGCGGCGCGAGCAGGGCCCTTCGATCCACCGGACCGTGCCGCCCAGACCGCAGCGCCCGCACCGAGCACGGCCAGCATGGCCAGCGCCACCAGCCGGCGACGCGCGATCGTCCCTCGCCGTGCCCTGCGAGATCGCTGGGCACGGGAGGTGGGCTTGGCCTCCACCCGAGCAGCATGCCCAACCGCACCCGGGTGGCGGGCTTTCAGGATCTGACTGCGTCGAGCACCGCGTCCGAGAGCCGCGGCCAGGCCTCCTTTGCCCAGTCGGCGAAGTCGAGATCGGTCAGGCAGGCCAGAGCGAGGCCGGCCTCGGGATCGACCCAGAGGAACGTGCCGCTCTGGCCGAAATGCCCGAACGTCCGCGGCGAGTTCCGCGCACCGGTCCAGTGCGGGCTCTTCGCATCACGAAGCTCGAAGCCCAGACCCCAGTCGTTCGGATCCTGTCGACCGAAACCCGGCAGCACGCCCACGAGGCCGGGAAAGGCGACCTCGGTTGCCTCGGCGAGAGTCTCCTCGGCGACGATCGTCGGAGCCAGGAGCTCCCGTCCGAGCACCAGCAGGTCGTCGAGGGAGCCGTGCAGCTCCGAAGCCGGCGATCCACGCAAGCCTGCCGCGAGACCGAGCGGACGAAGGACGGCGCCGTCCAGGTACTCGGTGAAGGACATCTCCGCGCCCGCCGCGACCGTTTCGGCCACCAGCTCGAAACCGGCGTTGGAATAGATCCGGCGCTCGCCCGGCCGAGCGATCGGCGGGCCGTCGTCGAGCGCCAGCCCCGAGGCGTGGGCAAGCAGGTGACGCAGCGTGGATCCGGGCGGGCCCGCCGGCGCGTCGAGGTCGACCGCTCCCTCCTCGGCTGCCACGAGTGCAGCCAGCGCGGTCGCGAGCTTCGTGACCGACGCCCAATGGAAGACGTGGTCGAGTCGACCGTGTGTCGCGAGCACGCCGTCGGCGGCCGCGACGCCGACCGCGACCTCACCCGCCCCCCAGTCGTCCACCTGACGCAACGCCTCCACGCGGCGCGATACTACGGCCGGTGGAGCGGCGTCTCATCTCGTCCGGCTCGCCGTACGAGCGGACAATGGGCTACTCGCGCGCCGTACGCATCGGCGAAGACGTCTTCGTCGCGGGCACCGCGCCGATCGTCCCGGACGGAGACCCGCCGGAAGGCGCGTACGCCCAGACGAAGCTCTGCTTCGAGATCATCTCCCGCGCACTCGAGGAGGCCGGTGCGGGGCTGGAACACGTCGTGCGCACGCGCGTGTATCTGACACGAGCGGAGGACTTCGAAGAAATGGCCCGCGCGCACGGGGAGCTCTTCGCCGAGATCCGCCCGGTCAACACCACCGTCGTGATCAAGGGGCTCCTCGACCCACGCTGGCTGATGGAAATCGAGGTTCAGGCAGTCGTCACGTGAACGCCCGGCGGCTGGCGGTCCTGACCGGGCTCTACGTCGCCGTCGTCTGCACCGCTCAGGTGACCGCGAACAAGATCGTCGTGATCCCGTGGACGAACCTCTCGATCCCGGGTGGCACGTACCTGATCGGCGTCGCCCTGGCGCTGATCGAGCTCGCCCATTACACGGCTCCGACCCGCCGCGAGGGCGGGATCAACGCGCAGGTGATGATCCTGATGGGCTTCGTCGCCTCCGCTCTCCTCGCCGCCTACATCACGCTGATCGTCCACTCGAAGCCGGCTTTCCCGGGCCAGGGGTTCGACGCCGTGCTCGGGCCGACGTGGCGCATCGTGCTCGCAAGCCTGGGCGCGTTCATCGTCTCGGAGACGATCGACAACGTGCTTGGGTTCTGGGCACGCGGCCGTGTGCCCGACGCTGTTCGCGTGGTCGGAACGAACGCCGTCAGCGCGCCGCTCGACAGCTTCGTCTTCCTCCTGGCCGCGTTCGGGAACCTGTCGAGCTTCGGCGGCCAGTATCTCGCGAAGATGGCCGCCACGGTGATCGTGGGCCTCCCGCTCGTGCTCGCCAGCCGCCGGGTCGTAGCGGGCTCCGGAGCCTGAAACACCGCCACTACGGGTAGATACTCCCGCTGTGCAGCAGATTTACCCAGCCACGATCACCGGTAAGGGCTTCGCCGAGGGCGGAAGCGTCCTCGAGCACCGCTTCGGCGAGGGCGAGCCGTACACGCTCGGCGTCGAGGAGGAGTACATGCTGCTCGACGGCGAGACGTTCGACCTCGTCCAGCACATCGACACCGTGCTCGCCACGATCGAGGGCGGAGAGTTCGAGGCGCGCATCAACCCGGAGCTGATGCAGTCGGTGCTGGAGATCACGACGCCGGTTTGCCGCACACCGGCCGACGTCGACCAGGAGCTGCGCAAGCTCCGCGGCTATGTCGCCGGCATCGCCAACGAGGACGGGCTCCGGGTCGGCTCTGCGGGGACGCACCCGTTCAGCCTGTTCGAGCGCCAGCGAATCACGGCGCGGGACCGCTACCGCCACCTCGTCGACCAGATGCAGTACATCGCCCGCCGGGAATTGATCTTCGGGTTGCACATCCACGTCGGCGTGGACGACCCGGAGAAGGCAGTCCAGGTCGTGAATGGGCTGCTCGCGCACATCTCCTCCCTGGTGGCGCTCTCGGCGAGCTCGCCCTTCTGGCGTGGCGAGCCGACCGGGCTCGCCTCCAGCCGCCTCTCGGTCTTCGCGGCGTTCCCGCGCTCGGGGCCCCCGCCGCGTTTTCGGGACTACTCGGACTACGCGGAGGTCGTCGGCCAGCTCGAGAAGACCGGCTGCATCGCGGACTACACGCACATCTGGTGGGACATCCGGCTCCACCCACGGCTCGGAACGGTGGAGATCCGCGTCTGCGACGCCGTGACCCGGGTCGAGGATGCGGTGGCGCTGGCGGCGTTCTGCCAGGCACTCGTCAAGCACTACAGCGAACGGTTCGAGCAGGGCGACGAGATCCCGTCGTACCACCGGATCCTGACCACCGAGAACAAGTGGCTGGCCGCGCGCTACGGCCTGGAAGCGCCGGTGATGGATCTCGCGACCGGCCGCCGGAACCGCGTGCCCGTCGCACAGCTGATCAGACGCACGCTGCGAGACATCGAGCCGCACGCACGCGAGCTGGGCTCAGAAGCCGAGCTGGAGGGCATCCATGAGATCCTGTCCCGCGGCAACGGCGCCAGCCGCCAGCTGCGCATCTTCAACGCGAACCGGGACATCACCGAGGTCGTGCGCGAGCTCGCCGACGCAACCGAGGCGGCGGCTGTTCCGACCGCGGCCTAGCCGACCCAAGCTGCGCGCCAAGTACGGGTGTCGATCACGACGACGCGCCGGCCGCTGTCGCGGTTGCGCAACACGACGCGGTGCTTCCGCGGCCGGACGACCAGCTGCATCGTGGTCAGATCCCTTGCTCCCTTCCACGGGAGATCGATGCACACCGCCTCGGCACGCCGGGTGTCGAGTGCGTGGACGAATGGCCTGGTGCCGCCGCCGGGCTCGTAGAGCGTGTACACCCAACGAGCGTCCGGTGCAGTGGCTCGAAGCCACGGATAGCCGTGCATGACGGTCTCTCCCTCGCGGCGGTCGGCGACGATTTTCGGGAGGAGTCGGTGCGCACTCAGGTCGTAAACGCGTACGACGTATCGCGTCAAAACCTTCGCCGACAGGTGCTGGATCAGATAGAGCAACTGCCCGCGTGGCGAGAGCGCGTCGAAGGCGAAGTCCCCGCGCAACCGGATCCGCTGGCCGACCATCAGGGTACGAGGGTCGAGGACCAGGAATCGGCTCACCTTCTTCAACGTAGGCGAGACGTCTGTGTCCTCGAGTACGAGCGTGCCCGCGTCCGCGGAAAGCCCGCCGCTGGAGCCGTCGCCGAACGTCAGCAGCGGGACGCCCCAGCCGCCCCGCACCCACCGGGACCGTTCGACCCGTCCGCCGTCGCGGCGGATCGCGGTGACCACGGTGCCGGCGCCACCACCCGGGAGAGCGACGTAGCGAACGGGCACGTAGCGTGCGGTCGTCCCGTCCCACCCCTGAATCGCTCCCGGGGTCGCTCCCCCGTCCGCGAGCACGTCGGCCGCCAGCACGGCAGCGGCGCTTACGAGCACGACTGCGGCGGCCACGGAGACTCGAGTGCGCATCGCCTGTACTACGTCCCGAACCTCGCTGAGGTCCCACCGCGTGGTTCTCGCAGGGTCGGACCTGATGCCAAACCTCGCTCTTGGCGCCTCAGGATTGCCGTCGTGCCGTAGCTCAGGACCAGGTCGCGCCGTCAAAGCCGCCCAGCGTGCCCGTGTCCGGTTGGCGCTCGACACCCGGCAGGTGCGCGATCGTCTCTTTCAGGTCGATCGGCGCGTTCGTTTCGGTGGCATCCACGGCCGTTACTTGCCCCTGGCTCGTCGAGTAGAGGATCCAGTCGCCGTGCCACTGAGCCGCCGCCCATCGGCAGCCGTCGATGTAGGCAGGCGCTCGGTAGAGCACCTTCGCCGAGCGATCGCCAGCGCGGAGCAGGTACAGGGTCTCGTGCCGCCCGTCCGCGTCGCCGATCGTGAACGCGACTCCGCGCGAGCCTGCGACCAGCTCGCTCGTCCAGAGAACGTCGCGGGCGAACGTGCTGGTGGCGAACAGCGCCCCGTCGGGGCGGAAGACGACGACGCGGCCGTTGCCCTGGAACGCGATCAGCCGGCCGCCGATCAGGATCGGCCACAACTCGCGTCCTTTCAGTCCGTAGCCGACCAGGCTGGCGAGCCGCTTCACGACCTTGCCGTCGGTTCGGGCGAGACGATTGTCCGCAGTCGCAAACACGAGCGTCTTCGTCGTGTCTTCGAAGGCAACTCCGGTCACCCGGCTGGCGAGGTGGCGCCGGTTCCCACCGTTCGGCCCGCGCGTGAACGCCGTGCCGAGGTAGGGCGAACGCCGACTCCACTTGACCGTGAGCAGCCGCCCCGCCCGGCTCCAGCCGAACGCCGCTTCTCCGCGCGCGACGACGTGCTCGACACCTCTGAACCGTGCCACCCAGAGCCGCCGGTCGTCGAAGCTGAACGCGAGGGCGCCCCGGCCGACGGCCAGCGACTGGATGCCCTCGAGCTGGCGGGCGAAGTTACGCCGGGAGCGCCACACGACCCTGCGGTTTGCGATCAGGACGAGGTGTCCCTGACGCAGATCGAGTTGCCATGGGCCCGGGTCGACCGGATGGCGCGGAGCCAAGGCCACGCTGCCGTCGTGATCAATTGCGTAGGTCCCGCATTGCGTCTCGACGATCACGCGCGTCGGTAACCCTTGAGGAGCGCTGGGCAGTGGGCGCTCGCAGACTCCGGGCGGCGCCCCGCCAGAGCCCATCCCCACCGGCGAGATGGTGCAGAGGAGAGCAAAGAAGAGGCGCATCTCGCTCTCTCTACGCGCCGGGACCTGCCCAAGGTCCCACCCCGTAGTTCTCGCACGGGTCGGACCTGATGCGGAACCTCACTCGTATAGTCAGCGCGGGATGTCGGGCTCTGGGCGCGACGAGCGGGCCTGGGTGCGCGGTGCCCAAGCCGGGTCGGCCTCGGATCTCGAGGCCCTGTTCAACGCGTTCTGGCCCAGGGCGTACCGGGCTGCCTACCTGGTCGTCCACGACGCCGCCGCTGCGGAGGACATCGCGCAGGAGGGCTTTCTGGCCGCCGTGCGCCGCCTCGACCGGTTCGACCGGCGCCGGCCTTTCGGACCGTGGCTCCACCGCATCGTCGTCAACCGCGCGATCGACTGGGCGCGGGCGCGGAAGCTCCGGGGCGAGGTGTCCGAAGATTCCGTCGCGGAGCCCGTGGCGGTGCACTCGAACCCGGGCCTGTCCGACACCGAGGCGCTCGCCGGCGCGCTCGCGACCCTCTCACCGGAGCACCGGGCAGTGATCGTCCTCCGCCACCTGCTGGAGTACTCACCGGGGGAGATCGCCGAGCTGCTCGAGTTGCCCCGCGGCACCGTCAACTCCCGCCTGCGGCGGGGCCTCGACGACCTCAGGGGCCGGCTGGAGGGCGTCCTGTGAGCAACCGCCGCCTCGACGACCTGTTGCGCAAGGGGCGGTTGCCGGGCGAGGACGAGGCGCGCGACCGGACCTGGCACGTCGTGCGAGAGGCCCATGCCGAGCGCGAACCGATCTCGTGGCCGCGCAAGCATGCGCGCCCGCTCGCGCTCGCCGCCGGCGTCGCCGTCTTGGTCGCCGGCGCATTGAGCCCCCCGGGGATGGCGGTCTTCGGCTCGCTTCGCAAGGCAGTCGGCACGGAACGGGTGAAACGCTCAGTGCCGGCGATCGAGTACCTCCCCGGAGGCGGCGAGCTGCTCGTCTCGTCGAGCAGCGGCACGTGGGTCGTCTACCCGAATGGGTCACGGCGGCGTCTCGGGTCGTATGCGGACGCGAGCTTCTCGCCTCACGCGCTCTACGTCGCGGGCACGCGCGGCCACGAGCTCGTCACGTTCGAGCCCAACCGGAGCCGCGCGGTGCACTGGGCGATTTCTCGGGCCGCGCCGGTCAGCCGGCCCGTCTGGGGGCCGGACGGGTACCGGATCGCGTACTTCGCGGGACGGTCGCTGCGCGTGATCGTCGGCGACGGCAGCGAAGAGGCCGTAATCGCGCCGGCCGCGACGCTGGTCAAGCCGGCCTGGCAGCCCCTCCCGATCGTCGAGCCCAAAGGCAGCCGGCACGTGCTCGCGTTCGTCGGCCCCCGAGGCGGAATCGGCGTCGTCGACACCGACAAGCGCCGGCGGCTCTGGCGCGCACCGGCCGGCGACGGCGTACGCGCGCTCACGTGGTCGGCCGACGGGAAGCGCCTGCTCGTCGTGGGACGACGTGGGATTCGCGTATACGGCCCGACCGGTCGCCTGCTCCTCAACCATCCGACGAAGGGCGCGACACTCTCGGCGGCCTTCGCGCCGCGCTCGCATTCGTTTGCGTTCGTGGTCGCCCATCCGCGCCGCGGAGAGAGCATCGTCCTGCGGGGAGACGCCGACCGCTTCCGGCCTGTGCAGGCTTTTGGCGGCCCGGGCCGGATCAGCGATCTCGCGTGGTCGCCCTCGGGCGCCTGGCTGCTGCTCGCCTGGAAGAGCGCCGACCAATGGATCTTCATCCGCTCCGCGCCGGTGCGGAAGCCGGTCATCATCTCCGAGGTCACACGGCAGTTTCCCGCCGCCATGGGGCCGGGGTCGTACCCGTCGCTCCAGGCGTGGTGCTGTTCCTCGTGAGACGCCTGCTCCTGATCGGCCTCGTGGTCGTGTTCGTGCCCGCTTCGCAAGCGTCGCGAACAGGAGGAACCCCGGTCGCGCTCGTCACGGCCGAGACGCTGAATCGGCTGCTCGTGGTCGATCTGCCCTCCGGACACATCCGCAAGCGGCTCCGAATGCCCGCCGACCCCCAAAACGTAGAGACGGGCGCACGCGATGCGGTGGTCGTGAGCCCTCGCGCCGGCGCGGTGACGCTGGTCGGTGTTCCCTCCCTGCGAGTGCGCAAGATTTTCCGCGGCTTCGCATCCCCGCACATCACACTCGTCCTGCCGCCTCCGCACGACCGGCTCGCGTATGTCACCGACGACGGCCGTGGCCAGCTCGTCGTGATCGACCTGCAGCGAAAGCGTGTCGTGAAGCGGATCTTCGTCGGTCTCGGCGCGCATCACATGAGCCTCAGCCCCGACCAGAGGCGACTCTGGATCGTCCTGGGCGAACGAGCACGCTTCATCGCCGTCGTCGACACGACGCATGCCGCACGGCCGCGGCTGCTCGCCCGTGTCAACGCGCGCGGGCTCGCGCACGACGTCGCGTTCTCCCCCAGCGGCTACGCGGTATGGGTCACCTTCGACGACCGAGACGCCGTCTCGATCTTCGACCCCGCGACCGGTCGAAGCCGCGTCATGTACCACGCCGGCAAGCCGCCGCAGCACATCGCCTTCGCATCGCACAACCCCTACGCGTACGTCACGAGCGGCAACGACGGGCAGATGAGGATTCTGCTCCGCCAGAACGGCCGCCTGGTTCGCACGGTGCAGACGGGCTACGGGTCGTTCAACCTCGGGCTCAGCGGTGGCCTGATCGTCAGTCCGTCGCTCTATCGGGGAACGCTGACCGAGCTGGCCGACAGCGGCCGGATCGTCTTCTCGAAGAGAGTCGCCCCCGCGGCGCGTGACGCCGCGATCGCAGTCCTGCCGTAAGCTCGAACCGTGCTCCAGGTCGGCGAAGCCATCCCGGAGGCGCGGGTCTGGCTTGCCCCGCGGGAGTCGCGGGTTCTGCCCGAGCTCGCGGGCGAGGGCCCTTTCCTGCTCCTCTTCTACCTCTTCGACTGGTCGTCGACCTGAACGAGCGAGCTCGAGCTCCTGCGTGACAGGAGAGACGAGTTCGACCAGGCCGGCGTCCGTGCGTACGCGATCTCACGCGACTCGCCCTGGTGTCACATCGCGTGGATGCAGGCGATCGACCTGAACTTCCCGCTGCTCTCCGACTGGAACGCGGAGGCCGTGCACGGCTTCGGAGTCGCGCAGGAGTTTCGTGGCGGCCTGCGCGACGTGGCCGAGCGCAGTGCGTTTCTCGTCGCTGCGGACGGTACGGTGCGCGGCGCGTGGCGCTACGAGGACTCGGAGGTGCCCGACTTCGACGAGTTGCTCGCAGCCGCACGGGCCTTGTAGGCGCGGCCCAGACGTTCGCCCTACATCCCCATTGCGTGATACCCCGAGTCGACGTAGAGCGTTGTTCCGGTGACATTGCGCGCGTCGTCCGAGAGCAGGTAAGCGGCCGCCGCGCCGACGTCGTCCGCGTCGATGGGACGGTGGAGAGGTGAGCGCTCCTCGACGATCGCCTCCATCGTCGGAAAGCCGGCGATCGACCGCGCCGCCAGCGTGCGCACCGGCCCGGCTGACACGGCGTTGACCCGGATGTTCTTCTGGCCGAGGTCCCAGGCGAGGTAGCGCACGGACGAATCCAGGGTCGCCTTCGCCACGCCCATCACGTTGTAATGCGGTACCGCGCGCTCGCCGCCGAGGTAGGTCATCGTCAGCACCGACCCGCCGCCCCGTGCCTCCATCAGCGGCTCCGCGGCTCGGGCGCACGCGACGAGCGAGTAGGCGCTCACGTCGAGGGCCATCCAGAACCGGTCGCGGGGGGTGTCCGTGAACCGGCTTTCCAGATCCTCAGCAGCGGCGTAGGCGACCGAGTGGACAAGCAGGTCGAGGCCGCCGTCGAAGGCACTGCCGACCTCGTCGAACACGCGCGCGACGTCGTCGTCGGAGCGCACGTCACATTCGGTCACGAGCGGGCTCGAGACGCTGTCCGCCAGCTCGCGGACACTCTTCTCGATGCGCTCTCCCTGGTACGTGAAGGCGAGCTCGGCGCCGCCGTCGGCCAGCCGCTTCGCGATCGCCCAGGCGATCGAGCGCTTGTTGGCGACCCCGAGGACGAGTCCCCGCTTGCCCGCGAAGTCCGGCACGCGGGCGAGTCTAAGGTTTCTGGGGTACTTTTAGGCTCTTGCGCCGCATCGTTTTCGTCCCGGTCGCCGCGGCGCTCGTCCTCGCCTCAGCCTCCGCCGCAGCACTCCAGCCGGTTCGCCGGGACTTTGGCGAACGCACCGTTCCGCGCGTTCGCGCAGGGGTGCTCAAGGTTCCGGCCGGTCACGCAAGCGGCCGGCTCACGGTGCTCGTCGACCTGCGCCTTCCGCCACTCGCAGCCGCGAACGAGTCGTTCGCGCTGAGCTCGTCGAGCGGGAAGCTGAACGTGCGCAGCGCTTCTGCACGCGCTTACCTCGCGCGCCTTGCTCGCGAACAGCACGCAGCCGCGTCGCAGATCCGGCGCGCAATCCCCTCGGCACGGATCACGCAGCGCTACCGCGTGATCCTCAACGGTTTCGCACTGCGGCTGCCGGCGCGAAGTCTGCCCACGCTGGTGCGGCTCTCCTCCGTGACGAAGGTCTACCCCAGCCTCGGGTACAAGCTGAAGCTGAACAAGAGCCCCGCGCTGATCGGCGCCAACACGTTCTGGACGACCCGCGGCATGCGCGGGGAGGGAGTGAAGATCGGCGTGGTCGACGACGGCGTCGACCAGACGAACCCGTTCTTCGACCCGGCCGGCTACTCGTACCCTGCCGGCTTCCCCAAGGGTGACCCGAACTTCACCACGGCCAAGGTGATCGTGGCCAAGTCCTTCCCGGGCCCCGGCTCGGGTCAGCGGGGCCGGCTCCCGGTCGACCGCACCGCGTCGTTCCACGGAACGCACGTGTCCGGTATCGCCGCCGGGAACGCGGGGACGACCGCTCCCGCCGGCTCGGATCACCCCGTCGTCTCCGGGCTGAGCGGGGTCGCGCCGCGTGCCTGGATCGGTAACTACCGCGTCTTCAACGCGCCCACGCTGAGAGGCGGCTACGACGCCTTCACGCCGGAGATCGTGGAGGCGTTCGAGACCGCCGTCGTGGACGGCATGGACGTGATCAACTTCTCCGGGGGCGGGCCGATGGTCGATCCCGTCAACGACGCGTTCGTCGAGGCGCTGCACAATGTGGCCGCCGCGGGCGTCGTTCCGGTCATGGCGGCCGGCAACGATCGCGACGAATTCGGCCTTGGATCCGTCGGCTCGCCGGGGACCGCGCCGGACGCGATCTCCGTGGCGGCCGTCTCGAACACCCACGTGTTCGCGCCTGTGATCGCCGTCCAGAACAGCGACGCTCCCCAGTTCCTCAAGGAAATGCCGTTCCAGCACATCGGAGACGTCCCCGGCGACCTGACGTCGACCAACCAGACGATCATCGACGTCGGCGCCGTGATGGGAACGAACGGCAGTCCGGTCGAGCGCCACCTGTGCGGCCCCACTTCCGACCCGAACGGCGGCACGTCGACGCTGCCGTCCGGTTCCTTGAACGGAGGCGTGGCACTGATCTTCCGCGGCAGCTGCTCGTTCTTCTCGAAGCTCCAGCGCGCGAAGGACGCCGGAGCGATCGCCGCCGTGCTCGTGGACAACCGGTCGGGTGAGGCGAATGCGATCCCGATCCTGCCGTCGGACCTGCCGATCGACGCCGGGATGATCTCCGACCTGGACGGGGCGGGCCTCCGCGACTACCTCGGCGCCCACGGGGGACGCGCTCCGATCCGTTTCTCGGCAGAGGTCCGGATGACCGAGACCGGACGCTCCGGGATCGTGACCAGCTTCTCGTCGGCGGGGCCAGCGCCCTTCGGTCACGTGCTCAAACCCGACGTCGCGGCGCCTGGTGGCCAGATCCTCTCGTCCACGCTGCCGGAGTTCGCCGGCGGTCCGTTCGCAGTCTTCGACGGCACGAGCATGGCGACCCCACACGTCGCGGGAGCGGCGGCCCTGCTCGTCCAGGACCATCCGAGCTGGACCGCGCAGCAGGTCAAGTCCGCGCTGATGTCCACGACGGTCGCGGCTTGGGGCAACACGCAACGCACGACCGAGGCATCCGTCCTCCTCGAAGGCGCCGGCCTCGTCGACCTGACGCGCGCGGACATCCCGCGGCTCTTCTTCGAGCCGGCGTCACTCTCGTTCGGCGACCTGAACGTGACCGACGGGGCCCAGCGTCGCTCCCTGCTCGTGACGGTCGACGAGGCTGGTGGCGGCTCGGGCACGTGGTCCGTCACGCTGGCCCCCCAGACGGCGACGGCGGGCTCCGCGGTCGACCTTCCGACCTCCGTCGCGATCTCGCCTGGCGGCACTGCTTCGCTCGTGGCCCGCGCCCGCGCGTCGAGCGACGCGGCTGCGGGCGACAACTCAGGTTTCATCGTGCTCACGCGCGGCTCGGTCGAGCGCCGGATCCCGTACTACTTCGCGGTCACCCGGCCCGGGCTCGAGCGGAATCCCGTGCTGCCCTTGCAGAGGTTCCAGGTCGGCGACACCACCGTCGGGCCCTCGAACGCGAACGTCTACCGGTTCCCTACCTCGCCGTTCGGGCCAGCACCTACGTACACCGGGCCGGCCACGAATGAGAAGGGGGCCGAGCAGGTCTACGTGACGCACCTGAACCAACCGGCCGCGAACATCGGCGTCGCGGTGGTCGGGCAGACGGCCAACTCGCTGATCGATCCGTGGTTCCTCGGCTCGCCGGACGAGAACGACGTGCAGGGCATGCCGGGACTGCCGATCAACGTCAACATCCTGAGCTTCGGGTTCGGTTTCATCGTCGAGGCGGCCGGAGCGCTGTTCCCCAGCCAGAAGGCCTATTACGTCTCGGTCGACTCCAACAGCGACCCGTTCACCGGAGCGTCACTCGCCGGCCAGTACCTGCTCCGCTCGTGGGTCGACGACGTGACGCCGCCGCGGCTCCGGGTGCTCACCCGCAGGGTGACCTCGGGACGACCGCTGCTCGCCGCGATCGTCACGGACCAGGGCGCCGGCGTCGATCCGCTCTCCCTGATCATCAACTACCGCCAGATACTGCTCGGCGCCGCTTTCTACGACCCTGTATCGGGACTCGCCCTCTTCCCGATTCCGAGCGGTGCGCCGGCGATTCCGCGGGGTCGGACGCCGAGCGTCTGGCTGGGGTCCGATTACCAGGAAGCCAAGAACATCGACCAGGCGGGGGAGAACATCCTTCCGAACACGAGGTTTGCCGGGGCGAGAATTCGCGGCGTGCGTGCGCCAACTGCGACCTGGCTGCTGCCGGCCGGGCGGTGCTTCGTCCGCGGAGACCAGCTGGCCATCGCGGCGGGTGCGCCGAGGGGCATCCGCTTCGTGCGCTTTTTCGACGGCAAGCGGCGGCTCGCCACGGTGAAGCGCGGACAGCTAGGGCTCTGGGTGACTTCTCGCTCGCCGCGGCTGACGGGCAAGCGGCGACACGCGCTCCGTGCCGTCGTCTATGCGCGCGGGGGGCGCCGGGCGGCCGCGAAGCACTCCGTCCGCGTGTGCCGCGCGACGCAGTAGCTGAGGCGTCGCTTGCGATGCCGCTTAGAGGCCGTGCCGGCTTCGCCGGTGCGGCCGTCTAAACAACACCGATGAAAAAGCGCCCGTCACACACCGGGGGCCGCCGCACATTGGAAGGCTTCGGCCGAGTCGCCGTCGTCACCGGCGGCTCGAGCGGGATCGGGCGGGCGATCGCACGCGAGCTGACGGCGATGAACTGGCGTTGCGTCCTGATCGCGCGGCGGGAGGACAAGCTGCGAGAGGTGGCCGCCGAGCTCGGCGCGGAGTTCGAGATTTGCGACGTGGGCGACCGGGCGGCCGTCGGGCGAACCGCGTCAGCCGTTCTCGCGCGCCACGGGAAAATCGCACTGCTCGTCAACAACGCGGGGATCCCGGGTCGAGGAAGTTTCCTCAGCACAGAACCCGAGCAGATCGAGGAGGTGGTGCGCGTCAACTACCTGGGCGGTGTCTGGTGCCTGCGCGGGTTCCTCCCCGGGCTCAAGGCCGCGGCGCCCTCGGATCTCGTCAACATCGTCTCGATCGCCGGAACGGTCGCCTGGCCGGATTCGGGCCCCTATTCCGCGGCGAAGCATGCTCAGCTCGCGTTCTCGCGCGCGATCGGCCCGGAGCTCGCCCCGCTGGGAATCCGGGTTCATACGATCAATCCGGGCTTGGTCGAGACGGAGGGCTTTCCACAGCACTCACGGATCGCCAGCGCACTCGCGCGCCGGCTGGTCGCCGAGCCGGAGCTCGTCGCGTCGCGGGTCCTGCGGGCGGTCAAGCTCAACCGGCGCGAGTCCTTCGTGCCGGCCTGGTATCGCCCCGCGTCGGTCGTGCAGGCTCTCGCGCCGGGCCTCTTCGCGCGTCTGCTCGCGGCGCGCCAGACACGTGGCACAGCGCACTAGAATCGAACCCGTGAACGCCCAGCCGTCCACCGAGCAGGTCGTTCTGGCCGCTGAGTGGAGGACTGCGCTACGGCGGTTCCTGCGAACGAGCGAGCGCATCGCAAGGGACTGCGGGCTCACGCCGCAGCGCTACTTGCTCCTCTTGATGATCAAGGGCGCCCCCGACGGCAGCGAGCGATCGACGGTGACCGTGCTCGCCCAGCGGCTTCAACTCGCACAGAGCACCGTGACCGAGCTGGTCCGCCGCGCCGAGCAGGCCGGGCTCGTGGAGCGGGCGCGCTCCGAGGACGACGGGCGCGTCGCCTTCCTCGGCCTCTCGCCAGAAGGCGAACGGCGCCTCGGGCGCGCGTTTACGACGATCACGGACGAGCGGCGAGAGCTCCAGGCGGCGCTCGACCGCTTGCACTAGCACGGCTACGATCCGCGGATGCGGGTCGAGATTTTTTACTGCCCCGTCTGAACGGGCTACGACGAACGAGCCGCGAGTCTCGCGGCTGTGCTGAACGGCAAGGGGATCGAGGCGAGCATCGTTCCGGGTGAGAAGAGCCAGTACGACGTGGTCGCCGACGGCAACGTCGTCTTCTCGAAGCAGCAGGAAGGGCGCTTCCCCGAGCACGACGAGATCCTGGCCGCATTCCGGTAGCCGGGGTCTGAGCCCGGACGAGTCCGAAAGGTCTGGCGTGTGGGCCAGAGTTCCTGTTTTGTGACACTGCGTTACACGGCTTTCGCGCCCGCTCTGGCTTCTTGAGCCTGGTCCGGGGTCAGACCCCGGACACCCCCCGACCGGTCAGGGCTTTCGGAGTAGGTACCAGCCGATTTCGGCGGTGTAGTTCGCGGGCGCGAGGGCGCGGGCCTCGTCGCGGGCCTCGCCCGCGCAGCCTGCGAGGTCGAGGTAGGGCTCGAGGTCGCGGGGCTCGCGCCGGATCTCCGACTTCAGCAGCACTAGATCGTTTGCCTCGAACAGCTGGCGAAGGTCGATCTCGGCGAGCGCCCGCGTGTGCGAGGGGTCGCGCGCGCTCTCGAACCTGTTCAGCTCGAGCGCTTCCAGCGGATCAACGGAAGCGATCTGGTCAACGACGAGCACACGGCCACCCGGACGCGTGACGCGCGCGAGCTCGGCGACGGCGAGCTCGGGCCGCCGGATGTGATGGAGCGTGCGGAGGGTGCCCGCGAGATCGAACTCCGCGGGCGCACAAGGAAGCGCGCAGGCATCTCCTTCGACGAACGTCACGTTCGGGAACGCCGCCGCGCGTTTCCTCGCGAGCTCCAGCAGCTCCGGAACGAGGTCGACGCCGACCACCTCGCGCACGAGCGGTGCGAGCGCAAACGCGAGCGCGCCCGTGCCGGTGCCCGAGTCCAGCGCGCGCTCATGGCCCTCCGCATCGAGGAAAGAGCGGACGTCCTCCGCCAACTCACCGCCGCGCTCGATCTCGAGCGCGGCGATCCGATCAGCGGTCGCTGCGAACCGCGCCCGCGTTGCGTCTGACGTACTCAAGCGCCTGCTCCTTCGTAGTGATCGTTCCAGCAGCCCGCTCCTCGGCCACCTCGTCGAGCAACCGCCCGATCTCGGGCCCCGGCGGCAAGCCGAGCTCGTCGCCGCGCAGGAGCGGGGTGTCGCTCTCGTCCGCCCGCGCTGCGAGGACGGCGTCGCGCAGCTCCGAAGCGCCGACGAACTCGAGCGCGTCGAGCGCCCACGGCTCTGTGGCCCGCCGAAAGCGGTGGATCGCCCGTGGCCCGTCGTCGGCCGGCGCTTCGGCGTGGAGCAGCTTCTGCGCGTAGCGTCGCAACTCGTTGGAGACTGGGTAGCGTCGGAGCTCCTCGCCGAACACGGCCACGAGCCGGTACTCGGGCGTATCGACCCGGTCGAGACGCTCGTCGAGCCCGCCGCCGAGTGGCGCGAGCAGTCCGAGCTCCTCGAGGCGTCGGTAGCCGCCTGCGGAGAGCCGCATCAGCTCGGCCAGGATCCGCTCGCCGGCGGGTCGCTCCACGAGGTCCGCATCACTGCGAACCAGCTCTTCCGTGCTCGCGTCGAGGCGGAACCCAAGCTCGTCTTCCAGCCGCACCGCACGCAAAAGTCGCAGCGGGTCGTCCTTGAAGACCGACGGCCCCACCGCCCGCAGCCTCCCCGTCTCGAGATCCGCCGCGCCGCCGAACGGATCGACGAGCTCGCCACCGGCGACCGGCTGCGCCATGGCGTTGATCGTGAAATCCCGCGTCGCGAGATCGTCTTCGATCGTTCTCGGCAGCGGCGTGAAGTCGACCGTGCGCCCGAGCTCGAGCGCAACGCGCCAGGCACCGTGCCGCTCCGAGAGCGGGAACGGCGCCCCTCCGGAACGGCGCGCATACTTGCGGGACGCAGGCTCCGGGTCGCGGAGCGCAATGTCGAGATCGACGAGCTCGCGGCCGAGCAGCTGGTCGCGCACGGCCCCTCCCACCACCCAGGCCTCGGCATCAGAGAAGAGCTCCCGCGCGAGCTCGATCACGAGTCAACCACCGAACGCCGTGCCCGGCGGGGGTCCGAATTGATCCCGCAGACCAGCTCGTAGTTGATCGTGTCGGCGACCCGAGCGTGGTCTTCGGCGAGCACGCCGTGCCCGAGCAAGGTCACCGGCGTGCCCACCGGCAGCTCTCCCCCGAGCTCGACCGCCAAGGCGTCCATCGAGACCGTGCCGACGACGCGCCGCGGCTCACCACCGACGCGTACCTCGGTCCCGGTCAGGTCGCGCCGGAAGCCGTCCGCGTAGCCGACCGGGACGATCCCGATCCAGGTCGGACGCTCGGCGACGTACCGGCGCCCGTAGCCCGTGCTCTCGCCCTTCGCGAGCCTCTTCACCTGCGCGAGATGGCTGCGCCAGAGCAGTGTCGGCTCCAGCCCGTCCCGGGCAGGATCCTCGCCGAACGGCGAGAGGCCGTATATCGCGACGCCGCAGCGCACCGCGTCGAAGCGCGCGTCCGGGAAGCGGAGCGCTCCCGCGCTGTTGGCAAGATGGCGTGTCAGCTGCCTGTACGGCTCCGTAGCCTCGCGGAAGCGCTTGATCTGCTCCTGCGTGAACTCGGGATCGCAGTCGGCGCTCGCGAGGTGACTCGTCAAGCCGACCACCTCGACCGGCGGCTGCGGCAGCTCGGACAGGCCCCAGCGGCCCATGCCCGTGTCGAGCTTCAGATGCACCGGAATACCCTCCGGTAGCTCCTCCTGCCAGACCACGAGCTCGAGCTGGGCGCCGCGCGCCTGTGCGAGCTCGCGGTTCGAAGAGGTCGGCCCCATGACGACGATCCGCGCGGTCATGAACTCGGTGCGCAGCTCGAGCCCTTCGGGAACCGTGGCGACGCACAACGCGGAGGCGCCCGCGCCGATGGCGGCCCCGGCGACGTCGACAGCGCCGTGGCCGTAGCCGTTCGCCTTGACGACGGCCCAGACTTCGGCGCCGTCGACCGTCCTCAGGAGCGTGGCGACGTTGCGCCTGATCGCGCCGAGGTCGACGGTGAGCTCAGACCGGTGCACGTGGGTAGTTTCGCGCGCGCTCGGACACGTACCTCCGTCCAAGCGCATCGGCGGTCGCCTCGAGCCAGTCGCGGAAGCTGTCGAATCCGAGCGGCGTCTCGTGCGAGGCGAGCAGGCCAGCCTCGAGGCCTTCGATCTCCTCGCGGGTGATCACGACGTCGCGCTTCGCCCAGTTGATCGGCTTCGTGAGCGCGAGACAGACCCGGGCGGGGGCGTGCCAAACGGGCCGCCGAAGCCCGAGCACGGCAGCGATCAGCCGCACGAGCTCGTCGTACCGGTACCGCTCGGGCCCGGCGGCGTCAGCCGTCACATCGTCGCCGGCATCGACCGCGATCCGGGCCGTGTCCGTCACCGAGACCGGCTGCACCTCGTATGCGCCCGAGCCCGGCACGAGGAAGAAAGGAAACCGCCGCAGGATCCAGGCGATGTTGTTCACCAGGAGGTCGTTCGGGCCGAAGATCAACGTCGGACGGACAATCGCGTGGGTGATCGTGCTCGCACGCACGGCCTGCTCGAGCACGGCCTTGCCGCGGAAGTACGGGAGCGGAGAGTGCTCGGACGGGTTCGAGACGCTGACGTGGACGAAGCGCCCCACGCCGGCCTGCTCGGCGGCGCGAAGCAGGCGGCGCGTGTTCTCGACCGCGAGCTCGAACGTGACCTTTCCGCGCGGGAAGCGGATCCAGTACGTGTTGTAGAAGGTGTCGACGCCGCGCAGGCTGCCGACCAGCGCCTCGGGATCGTCGAATGCAAACGGGACCGCCTCGATCGGCGAGCCCGGCGGCGCCGGCGTGCGGCTGAGTGTCCGCACCGCGTGGCCGCGCTCGAGCAAGAGCTCGGCGATCGCGCGCCCCGTGAACGAGAACGCACCTGTGACGGCTGCTAGGCCCAGCTCTCCACGGCCTCGAATGCGGCCGGCAGGTTGTCGATCACGTCGCCGGCGACGACACCGGTCTGGAAGTCGAGGAAGCGAGCCGAAAGCTGCTGCGCTGCTGCGCCCGCAGCCGCTGCGAGCCGAGCGTCCATTCCCTTCGACAAGAAGGCGGTGATGATGCCCGTGAGCACGTCGCCGGTACCCGCGGTCGCAAGGGCGGGCGTGCCCAGGTCGCAGACGAGAATTCCCTCCCCGCGCGAGGCCACGATCGTGTCGGAGCCCTTGAGCAGGCAGACGGCGCGGAAGCGCTCAGCCGCGCGCCGCGCCGCTTCGAGCCGGTGCGCGTCGACCCACGTCGAGTCCTCCCCGAGCAGTCGGCCCAGCTCGCCCGAGTGCGGCGTGAGCACCGTGCCTGCGTCCCGGTCGACAGGCTCGAGCTGGTACAGCGCGTCGGCGTCGACCACCACGGGGAGGTCGAGCGCTCCGAGGAGCCGGCGGACGAGCGCCGTCTGCTCGTCCCCACGCCCGAGCCCCGGTCCCAGAGCTACGGCGCGTGCTTTCTCCGCGGCCTCGTCCACCTCGTCCAGCGGGCGCTTGACCGCCTCGAGCAGGCGCTGCTCGACGACCGGCAGCGACTCCCGAGGCACCGCGACGGCCACGTAGCCCGCGTCTGCCCGGAACGCGGCCTCCGCTGCGAGACAGACGGCGCCGGTGAGCCCCGGCGAGCCTCCGACCACGAGCACCGAGCCGGACCGGTATTTGTTGCCGCCCTCGGCGCGCCGCGGAACGAGCCTCAGGATCTCCGGACGGACCCGGCGAGCTTCCGTCTCCACCGGCTCGAGCCCGATGTCGGATACGAAGACCTCCCCGGCATGGAAGCGGCCGGGCGCGACGACGAGGCCGACCTTGGGCCCGTGAAACGTGACCGTATGTGCGGCCCGAACGGCCGCTCCGGGAACCTCGCCGGTGGAGGCGTCGACTCCTGAGGGCAGGTCGACCGCAACGATCGGACCGCCGGCCTCGTTCATCTGCTCGATCAGCCGTGCAGCGCCCTCGCGAGGAGCGCCCGAGAATCCGGTGCCGAACAGGGCGTCCACGATCACCTGCGGCGCGCCGAATTCTGCGGCCCCTTCGCGCCCGACGACGGTCACCTCCCGGCCGGCTGCGCCCAGCAGGCGAGCGGCAATCCGTCCGTCGCCGCCATTTGCACCGCCGCCGCACACCACCGTCACAGCTCGGGCCTCCGCGAACCGGTCCTGCACGAACTGCGCCACGGCAGCTCCCGCCCGCTCCATCAACTCGTCGATATCGTGGCCCTGCTCCGCCGCGCGCATCTCCTCGGCGGTGTAGAGGGGCTCAAGCACCGTCGGCCACAGCAGTCGCGATCGCAAGCTCGCGGGAGTGAGTCATCGAAAGATCGATCGAGCCCGCGCCCACACGCTCCGCCCACGCGCTTGCACGGCCCGACAGGCGCACGGACGGCTTGGGGCGTCCCGCGATTTCGACATCGCGCCAGGCAAGCGCCCGCGCGATTCCGAAGCCGAGCGCCTTGCCGACGGCCTCCTTGCCGGCAAACCGGGCTGCGTAGTGCTGCGGCGGGTTCGGCCGCGAGTCGCAATAGGCACGCTCGGCTTCGGTGAAGCAGCGCTCACGGAACCCTGGGTAGCGCTCGAGGGCGCGCGCGATGCGCCCGATCTCGATCGCGTCGACGCCGACCTTCACAGCGCGTCGCGGTCGACCACGTCCGGAACGTCCGCGATCGAGTCGACGACCGCGTCCGGCGAGGCGCTCCAGGCCGGCGCATCGTCCTCGCGGAACTTTCCAGTGCGGACGAGAATGGTCTTCATCCCGAGCGCCGCGGCACCGCCGATGTCCGCGTCTACATCGTCGCCGACCATCCACGTGTGCTGTGGGTCGGCATCCACCGCTTCCAGCGCCGCCTCGAAGTACGGAGCGGACGGTTTGCCGAGCACCGTTGCCTCGATGCCCGCCGCATACTCGAGGCCCGCCACGAACGCGCCGGCGTCGAGCAGCGGCCCGCGCGAGGTCTGCCACCAGCGGTTCTTGTGCAGGCAGTAAAGCTGCGCTCCGTTCTCGAGCTCCGAAAATGCCCGCGCGAGATTCATGTACGAGAACACGCGGTTCGTCTCCTCCGTCTCGTCGGCCCCGCCGAGCAGCACGACGTCCGCGCCCTCCCCCACGAGCTCCACGCCCTCGAGATCGGGCGTGATCGCCGCCATCGTCAGTGCGAGCACGCGCTTGCCGGCAAGCGTCCGCGCAGCCGCGACGGGTGTCGTCTGAAGCTCCTCGTCCTCGAGGGGAATTCCGTAGCCCCGCAGCTCCTCCGCCAGCTCGGCGCGGGCCCGTGTCGTGTTGTTCGTCAGGAAGCGAAGCCGGTGGCCGTCCGCGCGAAGTCGCTCGACTGCACTCGCCGCCCCGACGATCGGTGCGCCCGAGATGTGGAGCACTCCGTCGATGTCGAGGAGAATCGCAGCCATGGCCGGCGAGTCTATTCGGGTCACACGCTCGGTCTCCATCCCGCGCTCGGAGATCGACCTGCGCTACTCCCGCTCGAGCGGGCCGGGCGGCCAGCACGCGCAGAAGAGCGAGACCCGAGTCGAGGCGTTGTTCGACGTCGAGCAGTCAACCGCGCTCACACCGGTGCAGAAACGGCGAGTAGTGGCGAAAGCGGGCCCGGTGATCCGCGCGATCGCGCAAGACGAGCGCAGCCAGTGGCGCAACCGCGAGCTGGCTACCGAGCGCGTTGTGGAGGCGTTGCGAGACGCGCTGAAAGTTCCGCGGAAACGCCGCCCGACGAAGCCGTCCAAGCAAGCCCGCGAGCGGCGCCTGGAACAGAAGCGCCGACGCTCCGAAACGAAGCGCCTCCGTAAGCCGCCTTCCTAGCCGTGCCGAATCCGGTAGATCACGCCGCGGCCCCAGTCCGCGACCAACAGTCCGCCGTGCAGGTCGTTCTCAACCGCCAGCGGATGGTCGAAGCCGTCCGCGAAGGTCGAGACACGCCGCGCACCGCCGCGCGGCCCGAGCTGGATCCGCACCACCCGCCGCCCGAAGCGATGCGCGTCGTACTGGCCCCACTCCGCGACGAACAGGTTACCCCGGTATCCCCGCGGAAACCTCGTTCCGGTGTAGAACGCCATGCCGTCGGCCGACGAATGGGGCTCGAGGTATGCAGCCGGCCGGGTGACGCCACGGCAACTTCCGCTCATGCGCAGCAGACGGGCATTCGGCCAGCACGAGGGCCAGCCGTACCAGCGGCCGCGGCGCGCCACGACCACCATCTCCGCCGGCTCGGGATCGGCCCGGGAGCCCAGCTTGTCGCGCCCGTTGACCGAGACGTACAGCCGGTTCGTCCCGGGCTGGAACGCCAGGCCATACGGGTTGCGGAGACCGCGCGAAAACACGCGCAGGTCGCTTCCGTCGAAGCGCATCGTGAGCACCGCCGCGCTCCTGCGGTCGCCGTCCCGGCAGGCATCGCACGTCGAGCCGCTGCCGAGGAAGAGCCGGCCGTTCCTGCCCACGAGGATGTTGTTCTGCTGGTGCAGCCCGTACGGGAGGCGCGCTGCGATCACGCGGCGGTCGATCACGCGCGAGCCCCTCAGCTGCATGCGTTCCACCTTGCCGCTCTGCGAGACGAACAGCAGCCTGTCGGACCAGGCCAGGCCGAGCGGAACGGTCAGATCGCGCACGAACGGCTCGGGCCGCCGGGAGGGCCCGATCGCCGCGATCGCCCCGTCCACCTCGGTCACGTACAGCCGGCCGTCGGGCCCCCACGCCATCGCGGTCGGATGCGAGAGCCCGCGGGCCCAGACGTCCACCTTGAAGCCGCGTGGAACCTTGATCCCGCTTTCGCGGGCGATGCCCGAGCCGGGCAGCAGCACCGCGAGGACGAGCGGCCCGATCGCGAGCAAGCGCCGCATCAGTGGTGGTGCCCAGCGTGGCCGTCGGGGGCCTGCTCGCGACCGCTCGGATCGAGGTAGCGCTCGGGATCCGCATCGAATTTCGCCTTGCAGCCGGGCCCGCAGAAGTAGACTGTTTTCCCCCCGTACTCGCTCGTGACCGCTTTCTTCCTGTCCACGGTCATGCCGCAGACCGGGTCGCGAGCGCCGCGCCGGAGGGTCAGTGTGATCAGCGCCGCTCCGATGATCAGGAAGACGATGTTCAGGAAGGTCGTGTAGTTCCACGTCACCCCGCGGCTCGTGATCGAGTCGATCGACGGGCGGTGCTCCGGCACGAGGCCGGCCGCGTTGAAGAGCCCGTCGACGGCCAGCGCCGCGACCACCATGGCGCCGAACATGATCCCGACCAGCCGCGCCGTTACCTTGCCGCCGTAGTACTTGCGGTAGGCGAGCACGATCGGAATGATGATCAGGTCGGCGTAGATGAACGCGAGCACGCCGGAGAACGAGATGCCCCCCGCCCAGAGCACCGCCGCCAGCGGAACGTTCCCCACCGAGCAGACGAACGAGAGCACGGCGACGATCGGGCCGAGCAGGACGTTCTCGATCAGCCGCCAGGGCTGCGGAGCGTCCGTGACGAACAGGCTGTTGAAGAAGTCCATCGGCAGGAGCGCGATGAAGCCGGCGATCAGGAAGCCGGCCGTGATCTCCTTCCAGAGCATCTCCCAGTCGCCACGGAAGTTGTGCGCCACGTCCGACCAGGCCTCGACCGAGAAGACCCGCTTGCGCAGCGGCAGCTTCGAGCTCGCGGAGTGGTGCTCGTGCCCGGTCTCGGCGGCCTGCGCGTGGGCCCGCGCCTCCTCCTCGAGGCCGCGCGTGATGAAGAGCCGCAGCCCGAGCCACATGAGCACGATCAGCAGGATCCCGCCGACGAACTCGGCCAGCGTGAACTGCCAGCCGAGGAAGACCCACATCACGATCCCGAGCTCGAAGACGAGGTTCGTGGAGGCGAACTGGAACGCCATCGCGGAGGCGAAGCTCGCGCCCTTGGCGAACATCGTCTTCGCGATCGCGATCGCCGCGTAGCTACACGACGAGGAGGCCGCGCCGAGACCTGTCGCGAGCGCGATGTTCTTCGGCCCGCGGCCCCCGAGCGCGCGCTCGATCTTCTCGCGCGGCACCCAGGCCTGCACGACCCCGGAGAGCGCAAAGCCGAGGATCAGGGCCCAGGTGACCTCCCACGCCATCTGGAACGCGGCCCAGAGGCCGTCCCCGATCTCGTTGAGGACCCCCACGTGGTCCGTATATCAGCCGGAGCTCGTCAGCCCGAGCCGCCGTGCCGACCCGTTGTTTTGTGTTGCATGCCACGATCCTTCCAACAAAGCGTCGGGTTGCAGAGCGAGCTCGAAAGAGCAAGCAGCATGCAACACAAAGCTTCTCGGCCCTGGGCGCGGTCAGTCAGGTCGCAAACGCCGCAGCGAGCGCAAATATGCGCATGACCTTCGAATCGTACGCCTCGAAAGGACGAAAGCGCTACTGCGCGTACGGGCGAACCGCGCCGACGTAGCGGTCCATGTACGACGCCAGCGACGAGATCTTCACCACGTCGCCGGTATGCGGAGCGTGGATGAAGCGCCCGTCACCGATGTACATCCCCTCGTGGCCCGGGCCGTACGGCTCCGGATCGAAGAAGACGAGATCGCCCGGCTGGAGCGAAGACGACGGTACCGGCATCCCTTCGTGGATCTGGTTGCCCGTGAAATGCGTGAGCGAGATGCCAAGCCGCGCGTAGACGTACTGCGTCAGGCCAGAGCAGTCGAACCCGACGTCGGGATGTCCGCCGCCCCAGACGTACGGGATGCCGAGAAACTGCTTGGCGAGCTCGACCGCCTGCCAGCCGACGGGGCTCGCCCCGCCCAGGCTCAGCGACACGAAAGGCTCCGGCGTGCTCTTCAGGTTCGAGAGATCCGGAGCGGAGCTGAAACCGAGCGTCGTCCAGGGACCGCTTCGCTTCACCTGCTCGAGCGGGCCGTTCGAGGCCAGCGCCGCCTTCCGCCTCGGCGTCGCGGCTGTTGCTGGAAGCCCGACCAGGACCTGCACGCCGCGCGCGAAGCCCGGATAGCCGGGTGCGACGTTCAGGCGCAGCCCGACGAACCCGCTATAGCCGCCGACGACCGCTTTTTGTAGCGCGACGGCATACGTCGAGCTGTCGAGAGAGTAGATCCCGTTCTGTCGCGTCCTGCGCAGCAGACCGTCGATGACCAGATCCTCGATCCGCCCATTCCCACGCACGCCGACGACGAGCCGGGCGATGTGGATCCGCCCGTCGAGGAGCGAGACGCCGTCGAGCGTCGTCCTGCGGGCCGTCCGGGTGATCTTCGCGACCTGGACGAGCGAGCCGTAGCTGAACGACGAGCCCTTCCCGGCCGCCAGGAGCCGCCCGCCCGGAGTTCGCACCTCGGCGGCCGGCCCAGCCGCATGCGCAACCGCGGGAGCAGCCAGTCCGACGAGAACCGCAACTGCGCAGGCCAACCGGCGCATCAGCGGGAGACTAGCGCCGGCAACAGTCGGATGAAGCGTTACTCGACCGCTGAGGCGTCGCTTGCGACGCCGTCTGGAGGCCGTGCCGGCTTTGCCGGCGGGGCCGGGCTAACTAACGCTCAGGCGAAGCAGCGATTGATCGCGCCTCGGCTACTCGACTGTGACGGTCTTGGCGAGGTTGCGCGGCTGGTCGACGTTCAGGCCGCGCAGGCGCGCGATCCGGTAGGCGAGCAGCTGGAGCGGGATCGACGCCAGGATCGTCTGGAGGAACGCCGGCGAGCGCGGGACGTAGATCACGTCGTCGGCGTGGTGCTGGATGTCCTCGTTGCCGTCGGTGGCGATCGCGATCACGTGCGCGCCGCGAGCGCGGGTCTCCTGGATGTTCGAGACGAGCTTGTCGTAGACGTGCGAGTCGGTCGCCACGCAGACGACCGGCGTGTCCTCGTCGAGCAGCGCGATCGGGCCGTGCTTCATCTCTCCCGCCGAGTACGCCTCGGTCGGGATGTAGGAGATCTCCTTCAGCTTGAGCGCGCCTTCCAGGGCAACGGGCAGACCGATGTGCCGGCCGAGGTAGAGGAAGAAGGGCTTGTCGTAGTAGCGCTGTGCGATCTCCTCGATCGGATGGTTGCCGTCGAGGAAGGCAGTCATCTTCGTCGGCAGCCCGTAGAGCTCGCCGAGGATCACCTCGATCTCTTGCGCCGGGAGCGTCTCGCGGGCCTCCGCGAGCTTCAGCGCGACCAGGGCGAGCAGCGAGATCTGGGCGGTGAACGTCTTCGTCGACGCGACGCACTGCTCGAGACCCGCACGGGTGTATAGGACGGACTCGACCTCGCGCGTGATCTGCGAGCCCATCATGTTCGTGATCGCCAGCGTCCGTGCGCCCAGCTCGCGCGCGAGCCGCATCGCCGTGATCGTGTCCGCGGTCTCGCCCGATTGCGTGATGCCGATCACGAGTGTGTCCGGCGAGAGGACGGGGTTCCTATAGCGCCACTCGCTGGCGATGTCGTGCTCGACCGGGATCCGTGCCCACTCCTCGATCATGTAGCGGCCGACCACAGCAGAGTGGTAGGCCGTGCCGCAGGCGAGGATCACGATCCGCTGCAGGTGGGAGAGCTTCTCGTCCGAGACACCGAGGCTCTCGAGCACGAGCGTGCCGTGGCGGACTCGGTCGCCGAGGGTCTCCTTGACCGCGTCGGGCTGCTCGTAGATCTCCTTGAGCATGAACGTCTCGTAACCGCCCTTCTCGGCGATCTCGTCGTCCCAGTCGACGTCGAGCACGTCGCGTTCCACGTCGCCGTTCTCGACGCACACGAACCGCGCGCCTTCGGGCGTGATCGCGACGATCTCGCCGTCCTCGATCAGCTGGATCTGCCGCGTCTCGGCGATGAAGGCGGCCACCATCGAGGCGAGGAACATCTCGCCGTCCCCAACGCCGACGACGAGCGGGCATTGAAGCCGTGCGCCGACGAGCAGCCCGGGATGGTCACTGTGGATGGCGACGAAAGCGAAGTGACCTTCGAGGTCCTTGTACGAGCGCCTGACCGCCTCGACGAGGTCGCCTTCGTAATGGCGCTCGATCAGGTGCACGACCACCTCGGCGTCGGTCTCGG
Organism: Actinomycetota bacterium; assembly: GCA_030854475.1. Classification (GTDB taxonomy): domain Bacteria; phylum Actinomycetota; class Thermoleophilia; order Gaiellales; family Gaiellaceae; genus JALYTD01. Next base: position 5,308 of record JALYTD010000066.1, on the reverse strand, counting down.
AGCTGAGCGCGTGCCCGTCGGCTTCGAGCGAGCCTTTCAGCTCGCGGAAGTTCTCGACGATGCCGTTCAGGACGATCGCGACCTTGGAGTCCTCGCAGCCGGTGAGGGGGTGCGCGTTCTGCTCGGAGACGCGCCCGTGCGTCGCCCAGCGGGTATGGCCGAGCCCCGTCGAGGACGAAGACCCATTCGACCCGGCCGACTTCTTCAGGACCGAGAGGTTGCCCACCGTGCGGACGTAGTCGAGCCCCTCGTCTTCCAGCAGCGCAAGGCCGGCGGAGTCGTAGCCGCGGTACTCGAGCCGCTCGAGGCCGTTGAGGAGAAGGTCCTTAGCCGGTCTCTCGCCTACGTATCCAATGATTCCGCACACCCTGAAGCTCCTCTCTTCCCGCTTTACGCGGTTGCCACTCCGGGCGGTCCGGACGTTCCCATTAAACGAGCAAAGCCCGGCTTTCCCACCAACCCCTTCGTCGTGGCCGGCTAGCCGAGCTCCCGTTTGACGAGAGCGGTGATGTTACCACACAATTCCTCGGCTTCAGCAACGGTTTCCGCCTCCGCCAGGATGCGCACGAGGGGCTCGGTTCCGGAGGGGCGCACGAGTACGCGACCCCGGTCGCCGAGCTCGAGATTGAGACGCGCTACCTCTTCGACAATAGGCGTGGTCAAGTCCTTGCGGGTGACGGGAACGTTCTCTTTTGCCTGCGGATAACGAGGGAGAATCGCGGCCGCCTCGGCCAGCGTTCGGCCTTCGAGGGCGCCGCACAGGAGAAGCGCGGCAGCGAGCCCGTCGCCGGTCACGTGGTCGCGCAGGTAGATGATGTGGCCGGACTGCTCTCCGCCGAGGATCCCTTCGTGCTCGCGCAGAGCTTCGAGCACATAGCGGTCGCCGACGTCGGTCGTGACGACGCGAATGCCCCGCTCGGCGGCAAGCCGGTGGAAGCCGAGGTTGGTCATCGACGTGACCGCAACGAGCTCGACCCCGAGGTGAAGCATCAGAATCGCGAGGATCTGGTCGCCGTCGACCGCGTTCCCCTCGCCGTCGACGGCCAGCATCCGGTCGCCGTCGCCGTCGAAGGCCACTCCGAGGTCGCACCGTTCCTCGACCGCCTTGTGCTCCAAAACACGAAGATCGGTCGCGCCGCAGCCCTGGTTGATATTCGTGCCGTCAGGTTCGGTACCGATCGCGACCACCTCGGCGCCGAGGTGCTCGAACGCCTTCGGGGCGATCCCGGAATACGCGCCGTTCGCGCAGTCGACAGCAATCTTCAGGCCGGAGAGGTCGGTCCCGAACCGCTCCTCGATGTGCTCGAGATAGCTGTCTGTCGCGACGCCCACGCGGTCGATCTCCCCAGGTAGCGCTCCTGGAGTCAGACCCTCCATGAGCGCCTCAATCTCCTCTTCGACTTCGTCGGTCAGTTTCTGCCCGTCGCCGTCGAAGATCTTGACCCCGTTGTACTCGGGCGGGTTGTGCGAGGCGGAGATGACCACTCCCAGGTCGAGCGCGAGCAGGGCGACGGCCGGCGTCGGCAGCACACCGGCGAGGACCGCGTTGCCGCCCGCCGCGGCCACGCCGCGCGCGAAGGCCTCCTCGAGCTCGGGCCCCGAGGCACGGGTGTCCCGCCCGATGAAGACCCGCCCGCCCTTCGACCAGAGCGTCGCCGCACGGCCCAGCCGCTCGACGAGGTCCACGGTCAGATCCTCTCCGACGATGCCCCGGACACCGTCGGTTCCGAAGTAGCGGCGGGCCACGGCGGCGGAGGGTACCGACGTCACAGCTGCGGATCGTAATCTGAGCGCTTGAGGAGGGCTTAGCGCTTCGAGAACTGCGGTGCCTTGCGCGCCTTGTGCAGGCCGGCCTTCTTGCGTTCGACCTTGCGCGCGTCCCGCGTGAGGAATCCCTCGCGTTTCAGCGGCAAACGGAGGTTCGGGTCGGCCTCGACGAGCGCCCGGGCGATGCCGTGGCGGACCGCTCCGGCCTGGCCGCTGGGACCGCCGCCGTGCACGCGGACCCGGAGGTCGAAGGTCCCCTCCACACCGGCCACCTTGAGCGGTGCCAGCACGAGCTCACGATGGGTCAGCCGCGGGAAATACTCCTCGATCGGCTTGCCGTTGAACCACGTCGACCCGTCGCCGGGCCGCAGGATCACGCGCGCCACCGAAGTCTTGCGCTTGCCGGTTCCCTGGTACTGGGCCTGCTCGTTCACGAGTTGAGCTTCAGCTCCTTCGGGGCCTGCGCTTCGTGTGGATGCTCGGGGCCGGCGTACACCTTCAGCTTCAACAACTGCTGGCGCGCGAGCCGGTTGCGGGGAAGCATCCCCTTGACCGCCTTGCGAATCACTTCGGTGGGCCGCCGCTCGAGCTGTTCGCGCAGCGTGCGGCTGCGCAGGCCACCGGGATAGCCGGAATGGCGGTGGTACACCTTGTCGTCGAGCTTGTTGCCGGTAACGGCGATCTTCTCGGCGTTCACCACGACGACGAAGTCCCCGGTATCGACGTGCGGCGTGTACTCGGGCTTGTCCTTGCCGCGCAGCACGTCGGCGATCTGCGTCGCGAGACGCCCTAGCGTCTTCCCGTCGGCGTCCACGAGATGCCAGTGGCGCTCGATCTCGCCTGGCTTAGCTGTCCACGTTTTCTGCATGAGAAACGGCGGACCTACGTCCGCCGAGGCGCGATTGTAGCAACGGCCTCGTCACGGCGGAGAAGCCGAAGCAGGGGTAGCAGGACGAGCACGGTCGAGCCGATCGCAAGGGCCGCAACCCCGAGCGTGTCGAGCGCGTAGCCGCCCAGCAGGGCCAGGCCGGCTCCCGTGAGCGCCGAGAGCTGATCGTTGAAGCCGAGCAGCTTGCCCCGCTCGGCCGGGCCCGCTCGGTCGGCCAGCTGCGCTGTCGCGGCGACGAAGGAGACGCTCCAGCCGAGGCCGAGCCCGAACAGCAAGATGCCGATGGGGACCACGCCCGCGAACCAGGTCAGGCCGATGCACGACACGGCCATCACCACCAAACCCGTCCAGAGCGACGCGCCGCGGCCGATCCGGTCGACGAGCGGGCCGACGACGAGCACGAGCGCGTACATCCCGAGCACGTGCGCCCCGATGATCGGGAACACGGCCTGCTGCGTGTGGTGGTGATGCTCGACGACGACGTAGCCGGTCAGGTTCATCACCGAGACCATCACGCTGAAGCTGGCGATCGCGCTGATCAGCGCAGGCACCACCCCGGGGCGCCGAAGGATCTCGCGCAGGGGTGCCGCGGGAGCTGCGTCCTCCGCCGACACGCCGCCGATCGCCTCGGCGATCTCCTTGGGCTCGGGCCGCACGAAGAGCGTGATCGCGCCTGCGAGCAGGGCAATCCCGGCTGCGGCGAGCCAGGGCAGCGTGAGCGCATCGGCTCCCAGGTGCTTGCCGGCGAACAGCGGGCTGAACACAGCGGGACCGAGGATGGCGCCGAAGACTGCACCGAAGAGGACGTAGGAGATGCCGCGGGCGCGGCGCTCGGGCGGGTACATGTCACCGGCGGCCGTGCGGATCAGCAGCGCGACTCCTCCCGCCGCGCCGGTCAGCGCCATGCCCAAGACGACCGCCACCGACGAATCCGTGCGCGTGGCGAGAGCGACGAGCGAGCAACCGAGCGCGGCCACGACGAAGCCGACGAGGATCACGGGCTTACGGCCGTAGCGATCCATTGCCCGGCCGGCGGGCAGGGCCGCCAGCCCTGAGGCCGCGAGGAAGATCGCCGGCCCCAGGCCGAGCAGCCCGTGGATGCCGGTGATCAGCACGAACGTGAGCGAGTTCACGGCGGCGGCGAGCTGGAACAGGCACGAGTTCACGGCGAGGGTCGCCGCGAGCAGGATCGTGTTCCGCCTTATGTTCAACTCAGGCATGCGGTTATCAGCCTGCTACAAGCTTGCGTAGAAGTGTCGCGCGCGCTCCGTCACGGTAGGAATTGAACATGGCGCCGATGTCAGCGGCCGTGAGCTCCTCGACGAACCTCAACGTCCGCACTCTGACGGACGGTGGGCAGCAGCCGCTCGAGGTGGCGCAGCTGCTGGCGGACTGGCTCGGCGCGGCGCGGCGCTCGCTGGACCTGGCGCAGTACGACTTCCATCTCGCGCCGGAGACCGTGGCGCTCGTCGGGGGCGCGATCAAGGATGCGGAGGAGCGAGGCGTTGCCGTCCGGATCCTCTACGACGTCGAGCACGCGAACCCGATCCCCGTGCCGCCGCCGCCGGAACCGGACGTCGAGCTGATCGCATCGCTCGGCGTGCCTGCGAAGGCAATCGCGGGCATTCCCGACCTGATGCACCACAAGTTCGTGGTGCGGGACGAAGAAGCAGTCTGGACGGGCTCGGCAAACTGGACCGACGACTCGTGGTCGCGCCAGGAGAACGTGATCGTGACCGTCGAGTCGCCGGAGCTGGCCGGTCTCTTCACGAGCGATTTTCGCCAGCTCTGGGAGACAGGCTCGGTCGAGGGCAGCGGCAAAGTGCCGCCGAAACGCGTCCGGGTTGACGACACGCTCGTCCGGCCCTGGTTCACGCCGGGTTTCGGGGAAGACACCTCCCAGCGCATCGCCCGGACGATCGCGCGAGCCAAGCGCCGCGTTCGGATCTGTTCCCCGGTCATCTCGGCCGCCCCGGTGCTGGCCACGCTGGCGCAGGTGGTCTCGGAGGGCGAGATCGACGTCGCCGGCTGCGTCGACGCCACACAGGTGCTCCAGGTGGAGGGGCAGTGGGAGGCGAACGGGAACGTCGCCTGGAAGCTGCCCCTGCTCGAGCGCGTCATGGCCGGGGAGTTCACAGGCAAACGATCGACGCCATATGGGCCCGGCACGGTGCACGACTACATGCACGCCAAAGCCGTGGTCGCCGACGACATCGTCTTCACCGGCTCTTTCAACCTGTCGCGATCAGGCGAGAAGAACGCCGAGAACGTGCTCGAGATCCACGACGCCGAGCTCGCAGAGCGCCTCGCCGGCTACATCGACGAGGTGCGCCGGCTTTACCCGCGCGTACAGCTCGCGGCTGCGCGGTAGGGCCATGTCCGGGGTCAGACCCCGGACACGCCCGAATCAGTCAGTCGACTGCGTCCTCGGCCTGCTCGCCGTGCCAAGGACGTGCGGCTTAGTCCTCGAGCACTAGCAGGCGGCTACTCCCACTCGAGCGGCGAGGGGGGCTTCGCCGAGATGGCGAGCGCAACGCGATTCACGGCCGGGATCTCGTTGATGATCCGGCTGGAGATCGCCTCCAGCAGGTCGTAGGGCAACCGGGCCCAATCCGCCGTCATCGCGTCCTCGGACGTCACGGCGCGGATCAC
>JALYTD010000064.1 GCA_030854475.1 Actinomycetota bacterium | reverse complement strand
TCTTGCGGACGTCCACCGCATAGCCAGGCTTGTCCGGGACGACCACGACCGCGCCGTCCTTCGTCTCCTGCCAGCCCGCGTCCACCGGCGCCCGGTCGACGGTGTGGCGCAGGCGCCCGAAGTACGTGTCGGCGCCGTCGCCGCCGATTCGCAGCGAGCTCCGGCCGCCGTGCGGGAGGTCGAGCAGCTGGGCCACCCGCCAGCGCGCGAGCCGCCAGCGCGTCGGGCCGAGCGTCAACCGGACGGGCGCCGAGAGGGCAGTTCGCGTCTCGACGACGGCAGGCTGAAGGTCGGAGTCCGTCAGGCGCGGCGTGCGCACGCGCACGGGTAGCGCGACCGGCGCGCGCGAGAACGCCGCGAGCGAGCGCACGATCGACGTCGCGGCGGCCGGTCGAACGAGCTTCCGCCCCGCCTTTCCCGGCACGACGACCGGCTTCAGCCCGCGCAGCTTGAGAGCGGGCTCGCGCTCGGGCTGGTCAATCGCGTGCCCGAACTGCGTGAGCTCGTACTGGAGCGCGGGGTCATAGACACGCGTCGGCGGTGCCACGTCGGAGCCGAAGAACCGCACCTCGATGCGGCGGAAGCCGCGGAGCGGACCGAGCCCCCCGCCTTCGCGTTCCGCCGCGGCGACCGCGCCGCGCCAATCGACCTCGACGCCGAGCTGCTTAGGCCTCAGGCGCCAGGTGCGGCCGGCCGCAGTGAACGCCACCGGGACGTTTTCCAGCGACTTCGAGCGTGCCTCCAGCAGCGCCTGGGCCTCGGACCGGGTCAGCCCGCCGACGTCGACGCCTGCGATGCTCACACCCGACGCGAGCTTCTCCTCAGAGCCGGCAAAAGCGAGCCCGACGAGGAGCCCGATCGCAACGAGGATCGCGGCGATCGTCAGCGGACGCAGGCGCAGGCCGCCCCGCTTCCGGCGCCTCCGCCGAGCCGGGACCGTGCGGTAGCGGGAGTGGCGAGGCACAGCCCAACTCTAGCGCCGGTCGCTTAGCGAGGAATGAAGATTTCTTTGGCGATCACGAGGCGCTGGATCTGGCTCGTGCCCTCGTAGATCTGGAACAGCTTGGCGTCGCGCATGAGCTTCTCGACCGGGTACTCCTTCATGTAGCCGTAGCCGCCGAAGACCTGGACGGCGTCGGTCGTGACCTTCATCGCCGTGTCCGCGGCGAAGCGCTTCGCGTACGAGGACTGCAGCGTCCCGCGCTCGCCCTGGTCGATCAGCCAGGCAGCCTGCCAACACAGGAGCCGCGAGGCCTCGATCTCCGCCGCCATGTCCGCGATCAGGAAGTTGACGCCCTGGTTGATCGCGATCGGCTGCCCGAACTGCACGCGCTCCTTCGCGTATTCGACCGCGTGCTCGTATGCCGCACGAGCCACTCCGACCGCGCCCGCCGCCGTTCCCGGCCGTGTCCGGTCGAGGGTCGTCATCGCGATCTTGAAGCCGTCGCCCTCCTCACCCAGCCGGTACGCCGCCGGCACCTTGACGTCCTGGTAAGCCACGGCGCAGGTATCCGTCGAGCGCTGGCCCATCTTGTCCAGGTGCTTCTCGACCGTGATGCCTTCCAGGTCGGACGGGACGACGAACGCGGTCAGCCCACGGTGGCCCTTGCCCTTGTCCGTGGAGGCGAACAGGACCACCCATGAGGCGTAGCCCGCGTTGGTGATGAACATCTTGGAGCCGTTGATGACGTAGTCGTCCCCCTTGCGTACAGCCGTGGTCTGGATGCCCGACACGTCGGAGCCTGCGTTCGGCTCGGTGAGCGCAAACGAGCAGAGGAGCGGCTCTTCCATCAGCGGCGACAGCCACCGGCGCCGCTGGTCCTCGCTGCCGGCGACCATGACCGGCAGCGCGCCGAGGATGTTGGCCACGATCGACGTCCCGATTCCCGAACAACCCCAGCAGAGCTCCTCGCCGACCAGGATTCCCTCGATCGCCCCGAGCCCCACGCCGCCGACCTCCTCGGGCACGTGCGGATTCATCAGCCCAACCTCGTGCGCCTTGGCGATCACATCGGCTGGATGCGTGGAATGCTCGTCGTACTCGGCGGCCTTCGGCCGGATCTCCCGCTCGGCGAACTCGTGCGCCAACTCCCGCAGCGCCCGCTGTTCGTCGGTGAGCGCGAACGAGATTCCGCTCGCGACGGACTGCTCCGTCATCGCCATTGCAGTGTGCCTTTCAGGTCTTGATTGACGAGTCAGTCAATGACTGTAGATCAGAGCTCGTCCCAGCGAAAGCCCGTTGCCACAGGGCGTGGCTCCAGCGGGCTCGTTGGCAGCCCAGGAGCCGGCGCAGGCTCGTTGAACCCTCGGGGAGCCACGTCGTTCGGAGCAGCCGGATGGAAGAGCGATGCGAGGTATTGGATCTGGCCCCGACCCGGCCCGAGCTCGAACATGCCGCCCCCGTAGAGACGAATTCCCTGTGCGGCGGTGTAGTCGTAGAAGTCGAGCAAGCCTCGAACCGTGCCGAAGCGAGAAGGCTTCGAGTTCAGCGTGCGCGGCGCGAAGGACAGGGCTTCAACGTCATCGACCGAGTGAATCGGCGCATCCCACGTGATCCGGTCGCGATAGGGCGCAAGGACGGCTTCGGTCTCCTCCGTCAGTGCCGGATCCTCGATCCACGCGTTGGGAAACCCTTCGGCGACCCGGCGATAGAGCTCGGCCTCGGGCGGTGGGTCGACGGACGGATCGCCGTAGTAGCCCTTCAGGTCGACGACATCGACTGCCTGGATCGCGGCCAGCGCGGCAATGAGCTCGTCGTCCCAATCGCCGGCCGCATCCAGCTTGAGCCGTGTGCCCGGATAGAGCTCGAGCAGGCGGCGCAGCGGCTCCGCCGTAGAAGGATCGCCGAGCCCGGGCGACACGACGAAGGTGACCGGGCGAGGCTCACGTCCCAACACGTCCCAAAGCGGTTGGCCGACCTGGCGCAACGCCAGGTCGAGCGCCGCGCTCTCGTAGGCCCACCGGCGCCACGACTGCTCGATTCCGAGCGCGTTCGAGAACGTGTCGAGCGTCCACGAGCCGGCCAGCGGGAGCACCGGGCCGGCCGCCTGCTCGCGGTCGTGCGCCTCGGTGAACCACGTCACGTCCTCCCCCACGCCCTCTTCGCCGCCGCCGTGCAACCGCACGAGGGTCGTCACGCGGTCGAGGCCGCGGGTCACGCCGGCCTCGAGCCGCTCCAACTCGTACGAATCGACCTCGAGCGGGAGATCGGCGACTTTCGCGTAGGTCTCCGCCATAGGGCGACCTTACTGACGGGCTGGCGGCCGAGGTTCCTTAACGGAATTTTTCGCAAGACTCTTACAGCGTTCGGTTACGGTCCGAACCGTGCTAAGAGCAGCCCTTTTTGGAGTCGCCCTCGCCTTCGTCGTGCCCGGAGCGGCGCCCGCCGCCGACCCAGCGCCGGGGTTCGCGTACTCGCCGTCCTGGTCGCCCTCGGGCGACGCGCTCGCGTATGCGGCGAGGCCGCCGGGCTCCTCCCGCACGGATGTCTACGTCTTCCTCAACCCTCGAGGCCCCTCGTGGAACGTGACAGCGTCCGACCCCGCGATGGCGCACGGGTACGCGTCGTGGTCGCGGGACGGGCGTCGCCTAGTGTTCCGTAGCGATCTGAGCACACCGCTCGAAACGCGCTTCGGCGTCTCCGTCGCCGATCGCGACGGCACCAACCGCAAGGGCGTCGCGGCCTCAGGCACCTGGGGCTCGCCGTGCTTCGCCGCGAACGGCTCGGCGGTCGCGTTCGACGGTTTCGAGCAGGTCGAGGCGGCGCGAACGGACGGCAACCGGCACTGGATCATCCGCTCGGGCGCGAACTTCCCCGTCTGTTCGCTGCGCTCATCCCACGTCGCGTTCGCGGCTCTCCTCGGCAACTACACGGACGTCGTCACGGCAGGTATCGAGGGCACGCGGCCGCGGCGGCTGACTCGCGCCAAAGGCGACGACATGCCGCTTGCGTGGTCGCGAGACGGCCGCCGGATCCTGTTCTCGACCCAACGGCACCTCTTCGGCGGACGGCACCGCAGCGTCGCCCTCTACGCAATGGACAGCAACGGACGGCGCCAGAGTCGCGTGGCGTGGGCCCAGGAGGGCGACTTCTCGCAGGACGCCCGTCGCGTCGTGTACACGACGCCGCAGGGGCTGTACGTCGTCGGAGTCAACGGGCGCGGATCGAAGCTGATCGCAAGCGGGGATCGCCTCCTAGAGCCGCGCTGGTCTCCGAATGGCCGCTGGATCGCATTTACCGTCTCCACCCCCAGCGCCGAGGGCTATTCCTTCCGCATCGACCTGGTTCGCCCCACCGGGCGCGACCGGCACATGATCGCGCCTTAGCCTCGGCCCAGGCGTCCGTAGACTTGCGGCCGTGGACTTCGAGCTAACCGACGAGCAACGTCTGATCCAGGACACCGTCCGCGACTTCGTGGACGAGCGTGTTCTCCCGAACGCCGTCGAGAACGACATCAACCATCGTCTCGACAGGTCCGTGATCGAGGGCATGGCCGAGCTCGGCTTGCTCGGAATCGTCGTTCCCGAAGAGTACGGAGGTGCCGGCCTCGACTTCGTCTCCGAAGCGCTCGTCTGCGAGGAGATCGAGCGGGGCGAAGCCGCGTTCCGGACGCTGATCTCGGTCCACGTCGGGCTCAACTCGCTGGCGCTGCTCCGCTACGCGAGCGAAGAGCAGAAGCAGCGTTGGCTGGCGCCACAGGCCCGTGGCGAGAAGATCGCCTGCTTCGGGCTGACCGAGCCGGCCGCCGGCTCCGACGTGGCGGCGATGAAGACGACGGCGCGCCGCGAGGGCGACGTCTACATCCTGAACGGCTCCAAGAACTGGATCTCGTACGCAACTGTGGCCGACCATGCGCTCGTGTTCGCCAAGACCGATCCGGCGGCGAAACACAAGGGGATCTCCACCTTCGTGCTCGAGCAGGGCATGCACGGCTTCAGCGCCGCCGACACCGAGCACAAGCTCGGGATCTGGGCCGGATCGACGGGAGAGCTCTTCTTCGAAAACGTGGAGGTGCCGGCCGAAAACTTGATCGGCCAGGAGGGCCAGGGCTTCGAGATCGCGATGTACGGCCTCGACCAGGGCAGGTTCACAGTCGCCGCGGGCGCGGTCGGCGTGATCCGAGCCTGCCTCGAGCGCTCGGTCGGCTACGCGAAAGAACGGGAGACGTTCGGCCAGCCGATCGGCAAGTACCAGTTCGTCCAGGACATGATCGCGGCGATGGTGCTCGGCTACGAGACGTCGAAGCTCCTCGTCATGCAGGCGGCGTGGATGAAGAACGAGGGCCGCCGCAACACGCGCGAGACGTCGCTGGCGAAGTGGCACGCGACCGAGTCGGCCTTCGAGGCGGCGCACCTCGCAATCCAGGTGCACGGCGCGTACGGCTACTCGGCGGAGTACGGGATCGAGCGGTACTTCCGCAACGCGCGCGCGCCGATCATCTACGAGGGCACGACGCAGATCCACAAGATGATGCAGGCTGAGCACGCGCTCGGATTCCGGCGGCTGAACGGCCGAGACGGAGATAGCTCGCCGCTCTGCTCATGGGCACCCGCCCTGGCCGGGGTGCACCGCCAGGGCCCAGTCGTCACCGGAGCGTAGATGGGCGAGCTCCAGCCGGAGATCCGCGTGCTCCTCGAGGGGCGGAACTTCGCGCACCTCGCAAGCCTGCTGCCGAACGGATCCCCGCATTCGGTCCCGATCTGGATCGGGGTCGAAGGCGACCGCATCGTCTTCTTCACGCAGCCGCAGAGCCGCAAGGCGCAGAACCTGGAGCGCGACGGGCGAGTGGCGATCTCCGTCACCGACCAGGACAACCCGTACCGCTCGGCGTGGATCCGGGGCCGCGTCGCGGGCACGCGCGTGGGTGACGAGGGGCTCGAGATCATCGACCGGATCTCGAACGTCTACACGGGACAGCCTTTTCCGATGCGCAGCGGTGTTGTGTACGAGATCGAGCCCGAGCGCAGCGGGTTCGTGGAGCTTCCGTTCCGGCACGAGCCCGCCTAGCGCTGGCCGCCGGCATCGCGGCCCTGATGGGAGCGGCGATCGCCGGGGCAGCGCCCCCACGCTCCGGGGTGCTCAGGCCCGGTGCGAGCCTCGGGGGCCTGCGTCTGGCCACGACGCCGGCGCAGGTTCGTCGAGCGTGGGGCCGGAGCTACGGTGTCTGCCGGAGCTGCCGTGACCGAACCTGGTACTTCAACTACTCGGCGTTCAAGCCGCAGGGCGCCGGGGTCGTGTTCCGGGGCCGGCGGGTGGCCGCGATCTTCACGCTCTGGCGACCGAGCGGCTGGCGCTCCGCGGACGGCCTGCGATTCGGCGACCCCGTCGCTCAGGTCACGGCCCGTTACCCGCGCGCGGCGCGAACTACCTGCGACGGGTACTTCGCCTACACGATCGGCGTGCACAACTCGAGGACCGACTTCTACGTTCTGAGTGGAAAGCTGTGGGGCTTCGGGCTCAGACGCCCGTCGGTTCCACCTTGCCGGTAGGTTCGACCTCCATCAGCCGGACGAGCAGCGGGATGGCGCCGAGGATCGGCAGCCCGCAGATCGGCCACAGCACCTGATAGCCGTCCGTCGCCTCGAAGTACGGCCGGGAGAGATCGATCGCGAGGCCCGCCGCCGGCGCCCCGATGCAGAGGCCGATGCCCTTCGTCGTCGTCGCGAGCCCCGAGGCGGCACCCCGATGCTGCTCCGGCACGAGCTTGTACATGAGCCCCCACGCCAGCGTCATCACCGTCCCCCCCGCCACGGAGACGACGATGATCGCCGCGAAATACCAGTCGTGCCACTCCTGGGCGAGGCCTCCGAGCAAGAGCCCACCGCCGTAGAGGAACGACGCGAAGAAGATCACCCGGGCGAGGCCGAACCGATCGCCGAGGCGGCCGGCGAACACCGCGGCGATGATGTATCCGACCGCGACCGCCCCGAGCACGGCAGACGACATCACCTTCGACTGGTGGAGCCCGTCGATGATGTAGAGGACGACGAACGTGCGAGCCGCCGCGAAGGTCCCTTCCCACGCCGAGTTCGCGAGCAGGAAGCGGCGCACGTCTCCCTCGCTCCAGAAGATGTTCCAGCTCTTCTTGACGTACGCCCAGAAGCCCTCGAACACACGGCCGTGCCCACCGTCCTCACGCACGAGGTAGGTCGTCAGCCCGCACGCCCCAGTGGTCAGGATTGCCGCGAGGATGAAGGGCGAGGGCCGCCAGAGCTTGAACAGGAACCCGCCGCCCACAAGGGCGACGCCGATCGCGATCCCGCGCAGAATGTGCTGCACGCTCTGCGAGCGCCCGAACATGCTCGGCGGCAGCACGTCCGGATAGAGCCCGCGGTAGGGCGGCTCGTACATGTAGTACGCGAAGAAGAACCCCATCACGACCACGGTCGTCGTCCAGAGGTTCGGCATGAAAGGCATCAACAGGAGGCCGAAGCCGAGACCTGGAAGCGCGACGAGCATGAACGGCCGCCGACGCCCGAGGGGCGTGTGGAACGTGTCGCTCCACGGCCCGATCACCGGCGAAAGGCAGAGAGCGAAGATGCCCTCAGCGCCCAGAATCACGCCGATGATGCCGCCGGAGTCGGTGAACCGGTGCAGCAGCGGCGGCAGGTACGCCGACGTCGTCGTGATCGAGAATGCGAGTCCGAACGCGCCCAGGCCGAGGGTCCAAAGCAGCCTGGTAGGCACCGTTGCCCCGTCGACCGAGCGCGTCGGCGGTTCGGTGACTGACCGCTCGGTCACGCTCCGAGTGTATTCCTAGGGCTCGGTGCTGCTCTTCCCGCCGCCACTCGGCAGCATCGTCCCGAGATTGCCCAGCGCCTGCGAGAACTCGCTCGGGATGATCCAGACCTTGTTCGACTCTCCTCGCGCGATCAGGGGAAGCATCTGCAGGTACTGGTAGGCGAGGAGCTCGCGGTCCGGCTTCCCGGCATGGATCGCGCCGAACACCGTCCCGATCGCTTGTGCCTGGCCCTCGGACTCGAGGATCGTCGCCTGCCGCTTGCCCTCGGCCGTCAGGATCGCGCTCTGCTTCTCGCCCTCGGCGGTGAGGATCTGGGACTGCTTGACGCCCTCGGCGGTGAGGATCGCCGCGCGCTTCTCACGTTCCGCGCGCAGCTGCGCCTCCATGGAGCCCTGGATCGATGCCGGCGGGTCGATCGCCTTCAGCTCGACGCGGTTGACGCGGATGCCCCACTTCCCGGTTGCCTCGTCGAGCACGCCGCGCAGCTGCGAGTTGATCTGATCACGCGAAGTGAGCGTCTGTTCGAGGTCGAGGCCGCCGATCACGTTGCGGAGCGTCGTCACGGTCAGCTGCTCGATTCCCTGGATGAAGTTGGCGATCTCGTACGTCGCCGCCTTCGGATCCGTGACCTGGAAATAGATCACCGTGTCGATGCTGACGACGACGTTGTCCTCGGTGATCACCGGCTGCGGTGCGAAGGAGACGACCTGCTCGCGCAGGTCGACCATCGCCCGGATGCGGTCGATGAACGGGACGACGATCGTCAGGCCGGCGTTCAGCGTTCGCGAATAGCGGCCGAGCCGCTCGACCACGCCCGCGCGAGCCTGCGGGACGATCCGCACCGTTCGTGCGATCACGAACAGCACGAAGGCAGCCACCACCACGAGCACGATCAACGTCGCCATCTCGAACCTCCTATTCGAATACGAGCGCCGTCGCGCCCTCGATCTTCGCCACCTCGACCCGCGTACCCGGCTCGAGGACCTGATCTTCCATGTAAGCCCGCGCCGACCACTCCTCGCCGGCGATCTTGACGCGGCCCGCGTTGAGGTCGACGCGCTCGACGACGACTCCCTTGGTGCCGACGAGCGCGGCGGTGCCGGTGCGGAGCATCGCCGGCATGTGCAGGTGCCGGCGCGCGATCGGTCGTAGCACGGCCAGGGAGGCCAGCGAGCCGGCAATGAACACGAGCAGCTGGATCAAGACTCCTCCGCCGAGCGTCGCGACGATCATGGCGGCGACAGCAGCCAGCGCGACCGGCCCGAGGAAGAACAACCCCGGCGTCACCAGCTCCCCCACAGCGAGCAGGACCGCAGCAATCGCCCAGATGACCCAGCCGGGCATCGGCTGTGATCTTAGTGCGGAGAGGCCAGGCCAAGCGCGGCCGGCAACTCGCGCAAGTCCTCGAGGCGGCCCTCGAAGTCCGGGAACCTGCCCTCGCGGTCGAGCAGGACCGCCTTCATCCCGACGGCACGCGCGCCCTCGACGTCGTCGTCGGGAGAGTCGCCCACCATCGCTGCTTCCGCCGGCTCCACGCCGAGCTCCTCCAGCACGGCGCGGAAAATCGTCGGGTGCGGCTTGGTCTTGCCGTGCGAGCCGGACGCGAGGGCCGCATCCACGTCCAGGCCGTGGTGCGAGACGAACGCCTGCAAATCCCGGCCGGTGTTCGAGACGAGGCCGAGCTTCAGGCCGTGCTCGCGCAAGAGGGCCAGCGTCGGCAGCACGTCCTCGAAGAGGTCGAAGTTGTGAGCATGCTCCCAGGCCTTGGTCATCTCGACCGCGCAGTGATAGGCGCGGTCCGAGTTTCCGCCCATGCCGCGGATGATCTGCTCTGTGAACAGCACCCAGACCTCCTCGTCGTGGTCGAGCTCGGGATGCCGCTCGAGCCTCTCGACCGCGAGCTTGCGCGCCTCGGCGTACCGGGACGGGTCGAGCTCGAGGTCGAAGCGCGCCCCGAGCCGCTGGTAGCCCTCCGGCCCGAGATCAGGGCCTGGCTTGGCCAGCGTGAAGTCCACGTCGAAGAGAACGGCGCGCAATTGCATCTACTCAGCTTGTAGCAGCCAGCGAGCGGTTTGCACGTGTTGCTCGCGATAATCGCTTCCCTCCGACGACCACGCGATCGTCTGCCCGAGGGCAGGACGAGGCGCTGGACGTCTTGATCGGTCTCCTGCCCCGCCTCTGGAAACCGGCTCGACCTCCGTTCCGTCCGCTGGCCGAAGAGGCGGCCTGGTGGGGTGAAACACTCGCTGAGACCCGGGGACGCGGGCGCTGGCCGTACGAGCCCGAGCTCGTCGACGCCGCGCTCGACGCTCTGCGCGAGCTCGCGCCCAGAAAAGTTCCCGGCTCGCAGCGTTCCAGCAGCATCGCCCAGTCCTCGTCTCCGCGCCGTCCCAGCATTCGAGCGCGTCGGCCTCGTGCTCGGACTCGCGGTGCGGGTAGATCAGCTTCAGGACCGCAGGAACGTCTCCGGCCCGCTCAGCGCGCACGGCATAGCCGGCCGCGCCGAGAGGGTACGGCTCGCCGAGGCGAAGCTCCCAGGTCGCGGCGTACTTCGCCGCGAGCTCTGGGACAGACGCAAGCCAGTCGGCGTGGGTCAGGCGCGGATCGGCCACCGGTAGGCGTCCGGCTGCCGGTTTGCGAGTGACGGAAGCTTGGCCCGGATCTCTCGCAGACGCCGCAGGTCGAGCTCGGCGGTGATCACGGTCTCCTCGTCGGGTGCCTGCGCGAGCACGATTCCCCACGGGTCTGCGATCAGGGAGCGCCCGTAGCTCGGGCGGCCGGGCAGCGGCGACCCGAATTGCGCCGCAGCCGCCACGTAGAGCTGGTTCTCGATCGCCCGCGCGCGCAGGAGCACGTGCCAGTGGTCCTTGCCGGTCACCAGCGTGAAGTGCGCCGGCACCGTGACGAGCACTGCGCCCTGCAGCGCCAGGATGCGGTAGAGCTCCGGGAAGCGCACGTCGTAACAGACGGTCAACCCGATCGACCAGCCCTCGCTCTCAACGACTACCGGCTCGTCGCCTGCCTCCTCGGCGTCGGACTCGCGATAGACGAGCCCGCCCACCTCGACGTCGAAGAGGTGGATCTTGCGGTAGAGCCCTGCGAGCTCGCCGTCCGGGCCGAAGACCACGGACGTGTTCGACAGCTTCTCCCGCCCCTCGCGGCGCTCGGTGATCGAGCCGCCCACGAGCGTGATCCCGTGCCGCCTCGCCCACTCGCGCATCGCTTCGACCGTTTCGCCGCCTTCGAGCGGCTCGGCGAGCGCGTGCTGCGTCTCGGTGTCACCGATCCCGTTCCACTTCTCCGGCAGGACGACGACGTCTGCCCCGGTCGAAGCGGCCCGCGCGACGAGGCGCTCGGCCGTCTCGATGTTCGCGGCCTTCTCCGGCCCGCTCTCGAGTTGGACGCAGGCGACACGCAGCTGCTCCGCCATGGGGCAGAAGATAGCTTGCAGCCGTGGCGGCGAGCTCAGACCGCGGCGGGCGCGGGCGTGCGTTCCAGGCGTTGAGGCACCGGGACTTCCGGCTGCTCTGGAGCGGCCAGATGGTCTCGCTGATCGGCGACGCCGCGTTCCTGACCGCACTCGGCTGGAAGACGTTCACCATCGCCGGGTCGGGAAAACTCGGCCTCGTCCTCGCGGCCCAGGGGGGCGGCCTGCTGGCGACCCTGCTGATCGGCGGCGCGCTCGCCGACCGCTACGAGCGCCGCAAGCTGATGATCATCTCGGACGTCTGGCGCTTCGTCGCCGTCGTCGCCCTGGCCGGTCTCGACTTCAGCGGCCACCTCGAATTCACGAGCCTGATTCTCCTCGCCACCCTGATGGGCCTCGGGGACGGTTTCTTCTACCCGGCGCTGGGCGGCATCGTGCCGCTAGTCGTCGACCCGCGCGACCTCGCCTCCGCCAACAGCCTGATCGGGGTCGCCCGGTGGAGCAGCTTCGTGGTCGGCCCCTCGCTCGCCGCCTTCCTGTACCACAGCACCGGCTCCGCCTGGGTGTTCACGATCGACGCGCTGACGTTCCTGCTCTCGGCGAGCCTGATGCTGATGGCGAGGCCGAGACAGATCGAGGCATCGGCGCCGGTCGGGACGATCAAGGAGATCCGTGAGGGCGCGCGCTACGTGGCGCAGATTCCGTGGTTATGGGTCACGATCACGCTCTTCGCGGTGATCCTGATGCTCCAGTTCGCGCCGCAGCAGGTGCTGATGCCGAAGCTTGTGAACGAGCACTTCCACCGCGGCGTCGGCGCGTACGGGCTGCTGGCGTCGATGATCGGAGTCGGCACCGTCGCGGGCACGCTGGCCTTCGGCCACCTCCAACCGCGGCGCAGGCGGGGCGTGCTCAACTACTGGCTCTTCTTCTTCAACAGCCTCGCGATCGCAGGTGTGGCCCTTTCACCCTGGTTCGAGCTTGCAGCCGTGCTCGCCGTCGTGCGCGGGTTCTGCATCGGCTTCGGAGTCGCGATCTGGGAGACGATGCTCCAGGAGCTGGTGCCGGAGAGCCTGCTCGCTCGCGTGGTCAGCCTCGACTTCTTCGGGAGCTTCGGGTTGATGCCGATCGGCCTCGCGATCTGGGGCGCGATCGCGAACGTCGCTCCGCCGGGGCCGATGATCGCCGCCGGAGCGCTGATCTCTGCAGGCATGATCGGAGTCACGTTGACGCGTCCATGGCTGAAGGCGGTCGATTGAGCCCGGTCTACTGGAAACCGAAGTACGGCACGCGTTCTTCCCGGCATCGCGCCTGGGTGCGGCAGGAGGCGCGGCGGGAAGCGGCCGTGCGGCGTCGGCACCCCGAATCGGCGCTACGCCGTTTTCTGCGCCGGTTCCGGGGGAAGTGAGCCTTGGAAAGACCCGCGGGGGAAACCAGGTTTCCCCCGCGCTCTGATCGGGGTGCCCAGATTTGAACTGGGGACCTCTCCGACCCGAACGGAGCGCGCTACCAGGCTGCGCCACACCCCGAGCGGCGAAGGTTAGCTCACGAACTGTTCAATCGCGTCCGCGCAGGCCTCCGGCCTCTCCCCGATCAAGAGATGGCCGCAATCGGAGATCAACCGCAAGGGCGCGGCCAGGCCGCGAGCGAAGTCGAACGCGTCGCTGACAGGAAGCTGGTGATCTCGTGCGCCCCAGAGGACGAGGCACGGAGAGCCGACGTGTGCGAGATCGTCCCAGGGGTCGTCGGCGAAGAGCGCCCTGGCGGCGCTGACCGTATCCGTGTGCAGCGCCGGCGGCCCCAGAAACCCCTCGACGGCTCGCGGGCTGAGCGCTTCGGGGTCGGACGTCAGCCAGTGGCCGAGCGGCAGCACCCGCAGGCGGGGATGCGTCGCGAACTGACTGCGGAACCTCGAAAGGCGTCTCGCGGGCCGGACGATGCCCATGATCTCGAGCACGAACCTGGCGCGCGCGGCCCTTGAGGAGATTCCGGCCGAGCCGGCGAGCACGACCGCATTCACAGCCGCGGGACGGCGCAAGGCCAGGCGGAGCGCGACCACTCCGCCGAGCGAGTGCCCGACTACGGCAGCGGGGGTCAGGCCTTCGCGCTCAGCGAGGAGACCGATCCGGTCCGCGTACACGTTCAGGTTCGGCACCGCAGGCAGCGGCGAAGAGCCGCCGTGGCCCGGCAGCTCTGGAACCAGCAGGCGATGCCGGCGGGCGAGCAGCGGAGCCAGCTCGACCCAGTTGGCCGCGCCCCCGCCGAGCCCGTGCACGAGGATCAGCGGGCCCCGGCCGCCGGTCGAGCGCCCACCGACGAGATAGCGCATGCGGCAGCCCTTGATCTCGGCGAACCGTTCGGTGAGCCCCGGCAGGGGCTTTGCGTCCGTCACGCTCGCAAACTATGCTTCCGGGTGATGGATGTGCTCGAAAGACAGGCTCAGTGATGCCTGTCCCCACCACAACCGGAGCGTCCGATTAGCCCGCCGTGCCAGTGAGCCGAGCGGGCTTTTTGATGCTCAGGGGGAGGACGAATGGCGAACCACCTCACGCCTGAGGAGCTTTCGAAGGAGGTCGGGATCGACCGCCAGGAAGTGATCAGGATCTGCCTCGAGGAAGCGATCCCGATCTACCAGGGCAAGATCGACAAGACCCTCTTCGCAGCGCAGCTCCAGGCGCTCGGGGCGTTTCCCCAGAAGCACTAGTAGTAGAAAGCGCTACTTGCGCGCCGCGGCTTTGCGGCGCGGCTGAGAGCCGCTCTTCGGGGCGGCTTTCGCCTTCCCGGACTTCTTGGGCGCGGCCTTGCCGCCACCCTTCACGTCCGCGACGCTCTGGCGCAGGGCCTCCATCAGATCGATCACCGGGGCCTTGTCCGGAGCCGGCTCGGGCTGTGCGACCTCTTCGCCCGCGAGCTTCGCCTCGAGCATCGCCCGTAGATCGCGCCGGTACACGCTCTCGAGCTCGTCGGAGTCGAACTCTCCCACGAGGCTCGCGATCACCTGCCGCGCCAGCTCCAGCTCCGGCTCCTTGACGTCGACCTCCTCGACGGCCTCCTCGATCTCGGCCGGCGAGTTGACGTCTTCGGCGAGGAACAGCGTCTCGAGCGCCAGAGCGTTGCCCTTGGGGCGGATCAGGCAGAAGTGCTCGGCGCCCTGCCGGACGAAGCGCCCGACCGCGGCCATGTCGGTTTCCTTCATGGCCTCCAGCAGCAGCGCGTACGGGCGGCGCTGGGCCGGCTGGCTCGCGGGCGTCAGGTAGTACGTGCGGTCGAAGTACACCGGGTCGACGTCGGCGAGCGAGACGAAGCGCTCGATCTCGATCGCGCGCGAGTCGTCAGCCTGCGTCAGCGTCTCGAGATCGGCTTCTTCCACGATCACGAACTGGCCCTTCGCGACCTCCCAGCCCTTGACGAGCTCGTCGTTTTCGACCTCGCGGTCGTGGGTCGGGCACCAGCGCTTGTTCTTGATCGGGGTCTTGCACTCGCGGTGCAGCATCCGGAACGAGACGTCCGACTGGCGGGCAGCGGGACGCGTGGCCAGGGCCATCCCGACCGGGATGCTGACCAGGCCAAAGTTGATGGATCCGTTCCAGATCGTCCGCATAACGCACCTTCAATTGTAGGGGGATGGCCGTTTTTCGCCGCTCGTTGACGCTTCCCTGCCCCAAATCCGCGGGATACGCTGATGCCGTGAGCCGGACGATCCCGCAGCTCTGGCGGGAAGCCACCGCGGCAGATCGAACCTTCCCTGCCTACCTGGTCCAGGACGGAGAGACGTGGCGGAAAGTCTCCTGGCAGGAGGCGGCTGTGGCGGTGGACGAGCTCGCCAACGGGCTGCTCGCGCGCGGGCTGCGCAAAGGCGACGCGTTCGGAATTCTCGGTCGCACCCGGCTCGAGTGGACGCTGTTCGATTTCGCGCTCGCCCTGGCGGGCGGGATCACCGTGCCGGTCTACCCGAACTCGAACGCGCGCGAGACGAACTACGTGCTCGAGCACGCCGATGCGATCGGAGCTCTCGTCGAAGACGAGGACCCGCGGGCGAAGGTGCAGGGCCTGGACCAGGTGCTCTCCTTCGACCAGCTGGACGAGCTTCGAGCCGAGGGGCGGGCATTCGCGGCCCAAAACCCGGCTGCCCTCGATGCGCGGATCGCCGAGGTCGGCGAGGACGACCTCTACACGTACGTCTACACCTCGGGCACGACCGGCCCGCCGAAGGGCTGCATGATCCGGCACCGCAACTACTTCGAGATGACGAAGACGATCGAGCGGATCGAGAACCTCTCGGTCGGCGCGGACGTGATGCTGCTCTACCTTCCGCTCGCGCACAACTTCGGCCGGCTGATGCAGCTCTGGGGGGCGCAAGCGGGGTTCACGATCGCGTTCTGCCCTGACCCCTACGCGGTGATCGACGCCCTGCCGCAGGTGAGACCGACGCTGATGCCGAGCGTCCCGCGCGTCTACGAGAAGGCCTACGCGGCGATCAACGCCAAGTTGTCGGAGTCCTCGGGCCTCAGGCGCCGCCTCGGGGCATGGGCTCTGGCCGTGGGCCGGGAGGTCAGCAGGCGGCGGCAGTCGGGAGAGGCGCTCTCGAAGGGCCTGGTGTTGAGGCACAAGATTGCGGACCGCCTCGTCTTCTCCAAGGTCAAGGAGCGCTTCGGCGGGCAGCTTCGCATCGGCATCTCGGGCGCGGCACCGCTCGCGCGGGAGATCGCCGCGTTCTTCCACGCGTTCGACATCCTGATCCTCGAGGGCTGGGGCCTGACCGAGTGCACGACCGCCGCCACCGTCAACCAGCCCAATCGCTATCGCTTCGGCACGGTCGGCCCGGCGATGCCGGGCTTCGAGGTCAAGGCCGACTCGGACGGCGAGTTGCTGATCCGCAGCGAGACCGTCTTTGCCGGGTACCACAAGGATCCCGAGGCAACCCGGGAGGTTCTGACCGAAGACGGCTGGCTCCGCTCGGGCGACGTGGGCGAGATCGATGCGGATGGCTTCGTCACGATCACCGACCGCAAGAAAGACCTGATCGTGACCGCCGGGGGGAAGAACCTCTCACCGCAGAACATCGAGAACGCGCTCAAGCAGTCGCGGTATGTCTCGCAGGTGATCGTCGTAGGCGACCGGCGGCCCTATGTGACGGCGCTGATCACGCTCGACGCCGACGTGCCGCTCAACGGCGACCCGCGCGCGCTGGTCCAGCAGGCCGTCGACGACGTGAATCGCGAGCTCTCACGCTTCGAGCAGATCAAGCGCTTCGCGATCCTCCCGCGCGACTTCTCGGCCGAGGAGGGCGAGGTGACGCCGACGTTGAAGCTGAAGCGCCGCGTGATCGCGGAGCACTTCGCGGCTGAGATCGAAGAGCTCTACGCTGGTTAGAGAGGCCTTCTCCTTGTGCGACCCTGATGGTGCTTATGCCCATAGGCGGTCATCCCCTGTGGCTTGTGCACTGCCAGCACGGTGGCCACGACCAACAGCAGCAAGGCGGCTCCGGCGTGTAGCACCGGCGATGGGTCCCGCAAGCCGCTGAGCTCGCCACTCGACGGTGTCGTCTCTGCTACGTCTGCCAGGTGGCTGAGTGTCTGCATGTACAGCACCAGGACCACGGTGGCAACGATCGTGATCAAAAATTTCACCAGCACCCAGTAGTGCCGGAACAAACCCCACACAGTGCCGAGTGATTGGACAAGCCCGGTCAGCAGCGAGGCCAGGGCCAAAGGTACGAGGACGAGCCAACCGGTCGATTCCATCGCGAGATAGGCCGCTCGCGCTCGCTGAGGATCCCGACTTGTCAGACCTACTACGGAGAGAGCCAGGAAACCAAAAACCGCGCCGAGCCAGCCGACCGAGGCAGTGATGTGCGCAGTCAGTGCGACCCTGCGGATGCGGGGGGGCATGATCATCCGAAATGGCGACCAGGGCCATGGTTCCCACCGATGACGAGCATGGTGACAACCATCAGCACCAGCACGAGGGCGATGATCCCGAACACCTTCACCCACAACGGCATGCCGTGGGTCGATCCACGGTCGGGCCCCACGTCAGGGTCGTCGCGGGTTTCGGACTCGGAGTCTCGGTAAGGAGGCAGGTCAGCCATGTGCCAGTCGTTCGTCGACAGTTTACGAGACAGTATGTCGTAATCAAAGTCATAGTGTCGAGCTGCTGACGTTTCGTATACTGCGGCCATGCCGAAGGTGTGGAGCGAGACGATCGCGGCGCACCGGCGCGAGGTACACGACGCGATCCTGGACACCACCGCGGCTCTGGTGGGGCAGCACGGGTTGACGTCAACGACGATGTCGCGGATCGCCGAGGAGACCGGCATCGGACGGGCGACGCTGTACAAGCACTTCTCGGGCGTCGAAGCGATCGTCGTCGCCTGGCACGAACGCCAGGTCACCGGCCACCTCGCATACCTGGCCGAGGTTGGGCACCAACCCGGCGACCCTGCTGAGCGGCTCGAAGCTGTGCTCGAGGCCTATGCGCTCATTGCGTACGAGCACCACGGAACCGAACTGGCGGCATTCATCCATCGAGGTGTCCATGTCGCCCGGGCGCAACTACAGCTCACGGACTTCATCCGGGAGCTACTAACCGAAGCCGCAGCGGCGGGAGAGGTCAGGAACGACGTGGCGCCTGCCGAACTCGCGAGCTACTGCCTTCACGCCCTGGCAGCAGGTGGCAGGTTGCCATCAAGAGCGGCTGTCCGCCGGCTCGTCAAGGTCACTCTCGCTGGGCTACGCGCCGGCGCCTAATCGGACAGGAAATCATCAGTGTCAGAACACGTACACAACCGTTCGGCTCCAGCCTCGCTCAACCGATCCGCATTCAGCGCGACCGCGCACTGCCTGACGGGCTGTGTGATCGGCGAAGTACTCGGAATGGCAATCGCGACGGCGCTTGGCTGGGGTGACCTCGCCTCGATCGCGCTGGCGGTCGTGCTCGCGTTCGCCTTTGGCTACGCGCTCACGATCAGCCCGGTCCTGCGGGCCGGCGTGCCGATGCGCGGGGCGCTGCCACTTGCCTTCACCTCAGATACGGCGTCTATTGCCGTGATGGAGACGGTCGACAACGGCTTCGTCCTTCTCGTCCCCGGAGCGATGGAGGCTGGCTTGAGCGATAGCTTGTTTTGGTGGAGCATCGCGGTCGGTTTCGCGATCGCCTTCGTCTTCGCCTTCCCGCTCAACCGCTGGTTGATCGCGCGTGGCCGTGGTCACGCTGTTGTCCACGAATTCCACGGGCATTAGAGGAGGCGGCGGGCGCCGACTAAGGCGTCGGAATTGCCGGTGGCCTACAGCCGCCGGGCGCCAACGTAAGTCGAGGCGTACCAGCCGCTCATGCTCGAAATCTTCACTACGTCGCCGGAATGCGGGGCGTGGATCATCGAGCCGCCCCCGATGTAGATACCCATGTGGCCGAGGCCGTTGAAAAAGACGAGGTCGCCAGGCGCCAGCTGGTCGCGCGACACGGGCGTGCCCATCGCATATTGCGCATACGTACTGTGGGGCAGCGATACACCGACCTGGGCGTAGACGTACATCGTGAACCCCGAGCAGTCGAAGCCTGACGGCGTTGCTCCTCCCCAGACGTACGGGACACCCAGGTACTGCATCGCGATGCCGACGACTCCGCCCTTGGTCGCCGGCGGTGGAGGCGTCGTGGTGCCGGTCGAGCCCGAGACTGGGCCGATCCCGCCCGAAAGCGCAGCTGCGCCGGCCTGTTGCTGCTCGACCGTCGCTGCCGCTGCCGCCGCCCGCCGCAGCTGTGCCTGACGCGCGGCCTCCGCGGCCTGCATCTGCGCGATCTCGCCCTTGATCGACGAGAGCAGCGACTGCCGGGCACCGAGCTGGCGCTCGACGGACGCCTTCGCGGCGGCGCGCTCTGCGACCACGTCAGCCTGCTCCTGCTTGGCCTTCTTCAGCCGGAGCTCACGCTTCTGGATCTCCCGCCTGATCTTGATCACCTGGCGCACTACCCGCGCGTCCTGTGAGGAGACGCGGTTGACCGTGTCGATCCGGTTCAGCATGTCGTCGAGGCTCGACGACCCGAGCATCACTTCAAGCGTCGTGTTGCCGCTGTCGCTCGTGTAGATCTGCACGAGGCGGGTCGAGAGCATCTTCTGCGCCCGTTTGTAGTTGACCCGCGCGACGTGGAGGTCGCCCTCGTTCCGCTTCAGGTCACGCCGGATCCGCTCGAGCTTGACGTTGGCGAAGTTGTACGCCTCGATCGCCCGCTCGAGGCTGGAGTCGAGTGACTGAATCTCGCCCAACACCGACTGCGCCTCGGCCTGCTTCGAAGCGATGCTGGGGCTCGCGACTGCGGGAACGCCCACGACCAAGGCCGCAGCGAACGCAATCGCGACTGCCGGCGCCGTGCGTCTGATCGAGCTCTGGGCGATTCGAATCTTCGTGCCCGACAGGCGCCCCGGTAGGAGGGGCCGGTTCGTCACAAGCACTGCACCCTAACAAGGCACCCGGACAGCCGCAAACATGAGAGGCAAGCCGTGTCAAGCGGCACAATCCGGCCACCCGGCCTGGATACAAACTCTGTTAGCGTGCGGTTCCGTGCGTGCGGTCCTGACCAGGCCACGGGCCCGCTCAGCGCTCGTCGGGGGAGCCCTTGTCGTCGTTCTCTTCCCTGCCGTGAGCGGAGCTGGTCCCGGCTCCTCGTTGGGGGAACAGGCAAACCGTCTGCAGGGAACCAACGCCAACATCCAGACGCGCTCCCAGAGCGCCGTGCTGACCCTGTACGCGCTCGACTCGAGCCTCCACCGCGCCCGAGCACGATTGGCTGCGCTCGACGCGCAGGCGGCGACGCTCGCACGCGAGCGCGAACTCGCCCGCACTCACCTGCGGATCGCGAAGCACTCGTACTCGACGGCCCAACTCTGGCTCAGCGCGCGACTTCGCGTCCTCTACGAGCGGGGAGACCCCGATCCGTTGTCCGTCCTGCTCGGCGCCTCGTCGATGGACGACGCGCTGACCACGCTCGACAACATGAAGTTCTCCGCTTCAGCCGACCGGTTCGCGATCGAGCAGACGAGGGCAGCCCGTAAGCGCCTGGCCGCGTTCGGCCGGCGCCTCGCGGCGCGAAGCGCGAGTCTCGAGCGGCTGCGCGCGGAGGCGCGTGCGACCGAAGCCTCGCTGGCGCAGGCACGCGCCGAGCGTGTCGCATATCTCGCCCAGCTCGCCGCCGAGCGCCGCTACAACCGCAGCCGAATCGCTGCACTCGAGAACCAGGCGCAGGCGATCGATGCCCGCGCCCAGCAGGTCGCGCTCGAGCGGACGAGCCAACCGGTGGGAAGCGGGTCGACCGGCCCAACGCCCGTTCCGGGAGGTATGGACGGCACCCGAATGCTGACTGTGTCGGCCACGGG
The DNA here is from genome assembly GCA_030854475.1 of Actinomycetota bacterium. Classification (GTDB taxonomy): domain Bacteria; phylum Actinomycetota; class Thermoleophilia; order Gaiellales; family Gaiellaceae; genus JALYTD01. The sequence goes on along the minus strand of JALYTD010000064.1, from coordinate 29,455 downwards.
TTATTCGATTCACGGGCGTACCGCCACCGGCGCGCCCACGGGCTACGGCGTCGTCGCCGTCGACCCAAGCGTGATTCCCCTCGGCACACGGATGACGATTCCCGGCTACGGCGAGGGAGTCGCCGCGGACACGGGCGGCGCGGTGCGGGGCGCGACGATCGACCTGTGGTTCCCGACCGCTGCGCAGGCCTCGGCCTGGGGGCGGCGGACGGTCACCATCACGCTGCACTAGCCACCCAATTCTCCTACCCTCCTAGTACAATTTTTCGCCTTCGCCCTGGGGGGTTGGGTGAGCGGGACTACCGAACTCAGTACCGACGGTCGACGCGAACAGGTTCGGGTCCTCATCGTCGACGACCACGACCTCTTCCGCAGCGGCCTCCGCAACCTCCTCGAGGAAGAGGGGGTGGATGTCGTCGCCGAGGGCGCAGACGGCATGGAGGCCTTGCGCCACGTACGTGAGCTCCAGCCTGACGTCGTGGTCATGGACCTGAACATGCCGGGGATGGGAGGTGTCGAGGCGACTAAGCGGATCGCCAGCCTCGCGCCGCTCACGCGTGTCCTCGTGCTGACGATCTCCGACCAGGACGGTGACGTTCTCGACGCCATCCTGGCCGGAGCTTGCGGCTACCTGCTCAAGGACGCGTCGATTCAGGAAGTGATCCACGGAATCGAGGCGGCCGCTGTCGGCGAGTCGTTGATCTCGCCCACGATTGCCCACAAGGTGCTCGAGCGCGTTCGAGCCACGAGCGCATCGCCTGAGGCCGCCGAGACGATCAGGGCCGAGCTCTCCGACCGCGAGATCGAGGTGCTGAAGCTGATCGCAAACGGCAACGACAACGCCCACATCGCCGCGGAGCTCCATATCAGCCCGAAGACGGTCAAGAACCACATCTCGAACATCCTGATGAAGCTGCAGATCGAGAACCGCATCCAGGCCGCGGTCTACGCGGTCCGGAGTGGGATCGTCTAGCTACGCAGCCCGCAGCGCCGCATGATGGCGGCGGAGGGCCGCAAGCAGCGTGCGGAGGCGTGTCAGCTCGTGCGCCGTCCGCGCCGAGCGCGAAGACAGGGCCGACAGCTCGTCCGCCTTCGCATTGGCGTCACCTTCGGCGGCGGCCAGTTGGCCGATCCGCCGCTCGAGGCGCCGGCGCTCAGCTTCGAGCAGGTGAGCCTGCGCGTAGCCGTCCGTCATCGTCCGCTCGATCTCGGCGAGCGGCTGCGCAGCGTCATGCTCCGCGTCCATCAGGGTGCGGATGCGTTCGCTCAGGATGCGCACTTCGGTCGACATAGGCCGCTCGACCGATTATGCGGAGCGCGCCACGCCGCGACATGGGCCGCGCGGCCTATCTTCACGGGTCCCCAGGCCCACCTCGCTTGACGCGGCCGGTGCCCGTTCCGAACAATGTGCCGGGTGCCCAGCCGCCGTCGACTCGTTGCGCCCCTCCTTGCGGCGCTGACCGCTGCGCTCGCGGCGCCTGCCGCGAGTGCCCACATAACCACTCCGCTGGCGCAAGAGCTCTCGCGCGCACTGGCGGTGCCTCATGTCCGGCGCTCCAGCTCGGCGGCGCTCGTGTTCGACCTCACAAGAGGGTCGAAGGTCTTCTCGCTCAACGAGCGGCGACCCCTCGCGCCGGCGTCGAACGAGAAGCTCGCCGTCACCTTTGCCGCCCTGACGACCCTGGGCGGGGACTACAGGATCGAGACGACCGTGCTCGGAGACGGGGAGCTCACGGGAACGACCTGGCGTGGGCGGCTGATCCTCCAGGGCCGCGGAGATCCGACGCTCTCGAACAGCGACCTCGTCGCCCTCGCGCGGCAGGTGCGCGACGCGGGGATCCGCCGAGTCACCGGCGCGATCGTCGGAGACGAGTCGTACTTCGACTCCCGGCGGACTGCCCCGGGCTGGAAGCCGTCCTTCTACATCAACGAGTCCCCACCGCTCTCTGCCCTGACCGTCGATCGCACCTGGTACATCGACCATTTCTCGACCGTTCCGGCGCTCGCGGCCGCCTTCAAGTTCCGGTACGCACTGCGTCGGGCCGGCATTGCGATCGGAGGGGCCGCAACGACGGGTCGGGCCGGCGTGGACGTGTCGGAGCTCGCCGGAGTGGAATCGCCACCGATGTCGGCGATCGTCCGCTATATGGATCACGAGAGCGACAACTTTACGGCCGAGCTCCTGACCAAGCAGCTCGCAGCCGCCGGCGGGAGCGTCGGCTCGACGTCCGTTGGGGCGACGGCCGTCTTCGGCGCGCTGCTCGGTGCCGGCGTTCCCGTGAACGGCGTGCGCCTCGTCGACGGTTCAGGCCTCTCGTATCTCAACCGCCTGACCGCGCGCGCGCTGGCCGGCCTGCTGCGAGCCGCGTGGGCCGACCCGGACATCGGCGTGCCCCTGTTCGCGGCCCTGCCCGTCGCGGGAGTCAACGGGACGCTGCGCCACCGCCTCCGGACGAGGCCGGCGCGGGGCAACGTCGTGGCCAAGACGGGCACCCTGAACATCGCATCCGCCCTGTCGGGCTTCGTCAGGCGACGGTACGTCTTCTCGGTGCTCCAGAACGGCTACCCGCTGTCGGTTGGGTGGGCGCGTACCGCCCAGGACCGCTTCGTCTCAGTGCTGGCCGCTCACTAGCTGCTTCAGGTCGGCCTCGGAGAGGATCGGCACGCCGGCCTTCTGCGCTTTGGCCGCCTTCGAGCCCGGGCTCTCCCCAACGATCACCCCGGCAGTCTTCTTCGAGACCGAGTCCGAGACCTTGGCGCCGAGAGCCTCCAGCGCCTGCTTGGCCTCCTCACGGCTATAGCTCTCGAGGGTCCCGGTGATCACGTAGGCGTTCCCGCTGAGCGGCCCCTCGACCGGCCGCTCCTCCTCGCCAGCTTCGAACCGCAGCCCGAGCTCGCGCAACTCGCCGACGAGCGTTCGGTTCTCGTCGTCGGAGAACCACTCGGCGATCGCCTCCGCGCGGTCCGGCCCGACTCCATCCACCTCCTCGATCTCCTCCTGGCTCGCTGCCATGAGGCGGTCGATCGAGCCAAAATGCCGCGTGACGCTCTGCGCGGTCACCCAACCGACGTTGGGGATGTTGAGGCCAAGCAGGACACGCCGGAAGGGATGCTGTTTGGACTGTTCGATCGCCTCGATCACGTTAGACGCGCTCTTCTCCTGGAATCCATCCAGCTCGAGCAGCTCCTCTTTCGTCAGTCGGTAGAGGTCCGGCAGCGAGCGGACGAGGCCGAGCTCCCACAGCCGGCGGATCAGCTGCTCCCCGACGCCCTCGACCTCCATGGCGGCCTCGACCCAGTTGATCAGCGACTCGAGCCCGCGTGAAGGGCAGGCCCGGTTCGGACAGCGGTGCATCGCCTCGCCCTCGGGCTTGACGATGTCCGCCCCGCAGAGCGGGCACTTCTTCGGCATCCGGAACGGCTTCGTGCCCTTCACGTGCGGAAGCAAGGGCCCGACGACCTGCGGGATCACGTCCCCCGCCCGCTGGACGATCACGTTGTCGCCCTGGCGGATGTCCTTGCGGTTGATGTCCTCCTCGTTGTGCAGCGTCGCCCTCGAGACGGTGACGCCGCCGACCTCGACCGGCTCCAGCATCGCCCATGGGTTGAGCGCACCCGTGCGGCCGACGCGAATCGCGATCTTGTGCAGCTTCGTGTTGGCTGTCATCGGCGCCCATTTGAACGCGCGGGCCCACCGCGGCCGCTCGTGCAGCGCACCTAGCCGGGCCTGCTGGTCGAGCGAGTCGACCTTGATCACGATGCCGTCGATCTCGTAGTCGAGCTCCGTCCGGCGGCGTTCCCAGTCGCGGCAGCGCTCGGCGACCTCCTGGATCGACTCGAGGCGCTCTGCGAATGGGTTCGTGCGGAAGCCGTGTTCGCGCAACCACTCCAGCGTCGCCCAGTGCGACGAGAGGCGTAGATCGTTCGCGCTGCCGACGCCGTAGACCCAGACAGCTAGGGGGCGCGAGGCCGTGATGGAGGAATCCTTCTGGCGTAGGGAGCCCGCAGCCGCGTTGCGCGGGTTAGGCGCGAGCTTCTGACCCAGCTCTGCGATGCGGGTGTTGAGCTCTCGGAAGCCCGAGAGGGGCATGTAAACCTCGCCCCGAACCTCGAGGAGGGCCGGCGCCTCCTCGCCTTGCATCCTCAGTGGGATCGACGGGATCGTCCGTAGGTTGACGGTCACCTCCTCGCCCTGCACTCCGTCGCCCCTCGTCGCACCCCGGGTCAGCAGGCCGTTCTCGTAGGTCAGGTTGATGGCGAGCCCGTCGATCTTCGGCTCGATCACGTAGGCGACCGGCTCGTCCGAGTCGAGTCGCTTGCGCACGTCCTCCGCCCACTTCTCCAGCGTTTCGTCGGTCGTCACCTTCTCGAGCGAGCCCATCGGCGTCAGGTGCCGGGACTTCTGGAACTTCTCGGACGGCGGCGCCCCCACGCGCTGCGTCGGCGAGTCCGCCCTGATCAGGTCCGGATGCTCCTCCTCGAGCGCCTTCAGCTCGTCGAAGAGGCGGTCGTACTCCCCGTCCGAGACCTCCGGCTCGTCGAGCACGTGGTAGCGGTAGTTGTGGTGGTTGACCTGGGCGCGAAGCTCGTCGAGGCGCGCCTGGACGTCCTTGATCGCGCTGGCGGCCATTTGTGGTGATCCTAGCCCGGCTCTACGATGTGGCCGTGGTACGCATTGTCGTCCTGGCAGCGGTCGCCGCTGGGGTTCTCGTGTGTGGCGCGTCGGCGGCCGGGAGCTCGGTCGTGATCTCGTTCCGGACGCCTTCAGGGAACATCGGCTGTGGATATGCGAGCGGCCTTGGCGGCCCGCCAAGCCTGCGCTGTGACATCCGCAGCGGGCTGCGGCCGCGGCCGGCGAGGCCTCGCGGCTGCGTCGATCTCGAGTGGGGTGACAGCTTCCAGATGAACCGGACGGGGCGGGCGGGCGTCACCTGCCACGGGGACACCGTGATCGATCCTCGCGCCCGAGTGTTGCGTTACGGCTCCAGCTGGGCCCGGGATGGGTTCAAATGCGTCTCGCGGACGACGGGGCTGCGGTGCCGGAACCGCAGCGGTCACGGATTCTTCATGAGCCGAGCGCGGTCGGTCCGGTTCTAGCGATGCGGCGCTTGCTGCTTGCTGCGATCGGCTTGACTGCGTTCTGCATTCCCGCCGGCGCCTCGGGCGACATCGGGCCCAAGGCCGTCTTCTTCCACACGCCGTCGAAGAACATCGCGTGCGCCTACATCACCGGGCCCGCCACCCACCCTTGTTGCGCTGCGACGTGCTGAGCGGTCTCAAGCCGCTGCCACCTCGGCCCCGCCGTTGCGAGTTCGACTACGGGATCGGCTTCGAGATGGGCCGCAAGGGGCGAGCCAGGGCGGTCTGCGCCAGCGACTCGGTGTACACGCCGAAGGGCCGCACCCTCGGCTACGGCTCGACCTGGAAGCGCGGCGGGTTCGTCTGCACCTCGAAGCAGGTCGGCCTGCGCTGCCGCAACCTCGTCGGCCACGGCTTCTTCGAGAGCCGCGGGCGCTCGTACCGCTTCTAGCCACGCCCGCAAGGGACGAGGCCGCGCGCCCCCCTCTGGTGTCTGACATCGGGGCGGATCTAGGTGCGAAACCGCGGGAGACCGCGTGGGAAGCCCGCTCCGGGGGAATTGTGAGATTGTCTGACACCGTCACAGAGGGACCGACATTCATAGCTCACCCTATATTCAGGCAGGTCCTCGGCGCTGCGAGCCGAAGGGGCGGACGTGAGCGCTCAGCCCGACGAACTCGACGGCATGTTCCGGGTGAGCTTCCCCGGCCCTTTTACTCGACACGAGGTTGTAGTGAACGGGTGGTCGGTACCACACCTGCAGGCCCACCCGTGTGGCGAGAACGACGAGAGCGTGATGATCGCCGTCGACAACCGGATCGCGATCACGCTGTCTGTTGAGGAGGCCGAACGGTTCGTCCCGTTCTTGGCCGATGCGATCGCGGTAGCTCTCGGCTACACGTGCCACCCCCGAACCGACGAACAGCCAAACCGGCTACCGCAGCCGCGCCCTGTACGCATGCACGGGATCGCGGCTGCGACAACCGAGGAAACGACCTAGTACTTCGGCAGATGAAGCAGGTTGTTCCTGGGGGTGTTGTCGGGATGCGTGGTGATGTAGTCGCTGGCTCGGCAGTGCGGGCATTCATGGATGAAGACTTGAGCAGGTGGCCGGGCATAGGTGAAGAACATGTCGCCGCCGAGGATCGAGTTGATGATTTGCTGGCGGGAGTAGTCCTGTGTGTGCCCGAGAAGCTTCACGCGTGCGATGTGATCGTGCGTAGCTCCTGGCGCACGCTCCAGATGAACCTCGGTAATCGAAAAGGTGGACATGCGGTCTCCTTCCGTTGCGTTCCCTGGGAGCTTCCGCTGTCACGGAAGCTAGGGCTTGTGACCATGATGGCGAGGTCCGCGGACAGCACCGGCACGTCCGGACCGGATGCGAGGATGGCGCCAGCGTCCTGCAGGCGTCTCCATCCGTTGTTCGGCGGCCCGGGCTGTCACCCGGGCCGTCACCTTGTCCGATACTCGGCGTCGAGCGTCTTGTCTAGGAGGTACAGCGTGTTCGTCTCCTTGACCAAGATGACCTTCGGGTCGGGAATGCCGCTCGCCCCGTATGACCCGTCTGGCTTCTTGAACACATGCGCTCGCGCGAGTTCCTCCCCGTCCTCGTTCGCCTCGCGATACGAAAGTTCTAGACTCAGGGTGCCGATAGGAAGGTTGTCGGGGGCGTTCGGTCCCGGCGGTTGGCCAGGCAACTCTACGACGACAATGCCGAATCTTTCGAACAGCTCAGGGTCGCGGAACCCCTCCTCCTCGAACAGTTCCTGGATGCGCTGCGTCCCGACTCGGACGACGGTGTAGGGCATGGCGCTGAGCGACGATATTCGCGCGCGCGTCTTCGAGCTACTCTCGCGCCAAATCGAAGTCCCCGAGTTCGAGGAGTGGCTGGTCGCGGCTTCTTGGAATGCTCACCGCGACCATCCTGAGTCGGCAGACCTTGCGTACAAGGTGGACCTGCTCTTGACCGAGCTAGGGGCCGGCTATCGAAGCGAAGAAGAGTTCCGCGCTTTGCTCGCCTCTCTAGTGTCGACGTTCACCGTGGAGGTCGAGAAGAGCATCGGCAGCGTGTTGCGGGAAACCGCGACCGAGACTATCCGGGTTGGTTCACCCGGACGCGCTGGTACACCACGCGGAGAGGGATTCGAGCTAAGAGTGTCTCGGAATCCCCGAACAAAACGTCAAACCACCAGAGTCCCTCCCGATCTAGTGCAAAGCCGGTGAAGTCCGCGATGATGTTCGCGCCCTGTTCTTCGTCCCCGGTTAGCTGAACCTCGATTTCGATGTCCGGCCGCCGTTCGGCTCCGGGGTCCTCAGGTCGAATCTTCACCATTTGCCGACCGCGCGCGCTTCCACGTCGAAGAATGACGAGGGCCATGAGGCCCATCGGGTATGGCGGCAGCTCGGGCGGTGGTTCCGCCCCCTGGGCAGTGATGGTCAGACGGTCCACGACGCGAATCACGCTGACGGTGTTGTCGCCCTCTTGCAGTACGCGCTCGCAGAAGGTCGCTACTGCGACGAATGGCCCCGTGTGGGGCGGCATCTTCGACATAGGAGTCGTATCCTCTACGATGTTCGGGTTAGGAGGTAACGAATGAGCAAGACAGTGTGGAACGGCCCTGAGCCCGAGGGTTACAGCATCAGGGTTGAAGCCGGAACGACGGCGTTGCCTGCGGAGCCGATTCGTCCTGCGGGCGAGTTCGACCACTTCCAGAAGCTCGCCAACACGCTCCTCAAAGTTCCCAAATCGGAGCTAGACGAGAAGCGCGAGAACTAACGGCCCGTCAGTTGGTCGTAGGTCAGACGGCGCCCTGACACCGCGCTCAGTACGGCGGTGAACCGACCAAGGTCGGTCAGCTCTCTCATATTGAACGTGAATGCTCTCTCGTCCAAGTACCGGAAAAGGTGGTACGGCTGGACGCTGATGTACGTCCCGTGGAGACCGCGCTTGAGCAGGCTCCAGAAGTTCTCCATCACGTTCGTATGCACCTGCCCGTCGACGTAGGTGACGGCATGGTTCACGGTCAGGTGGTTGTAGTCACGCTCTAGTCCGGTGTACGAGGGAAGGGCATCCGTGTACAGCGTCGACCCCGGCTTGACTGCATCGCGGACGTGGCTTTGGAGCGTTGTTCGCTTCACGTCCTCCACGACTCGCGCTTTGACCTTCCCGCCTCGCTCGACCATGCCAAGAACGGGTGTCTTATTGGCCGTTGAACGGCCCTCCCCGGTCTTCTCTATCCGCTGGCCCTTTTTCATGTTGCGCGCCTTGCCACCGATGTAGGTCTCGTCAGCCTCAACGTGGCCGGACAACATTTCGAACGTCTGCGAGCGCATCGCCAGCCGAATGCGGTGGAGCATGAACCAGGCGGACTTTTGAGTCGTATTGAGCGCCCGCGCCAGCTCGTGTGAGCTGATGCCGTTCTTCGAGTTGGCAATGAGCCAGACGGCGGGCAGCCACTTGTCGAGACCGAGCGCCGAGTCCTCGAAGATGGTTCCAACCTTTACCGAGTACTGCTTCTTGCAGTTCTTGCACTTCCAGAGGCGACGAGTCGTGAGGTACGAGTACTCCGCTCCGCCGCAGCTAGGACAAACCGGGCCGTCGGGCCAACGGAGCTTGGCGACAAACTCGGTTGCTACGTCGATGTCGCTGAAATACCGGACTGCTTCAAGCAGACTCGTGGGCAAAGCGTTTGTTTTAGCCATACCGGTGAGTCTACTACGTCAAAGCAGGTGAGTCAAGTATGTCATCCCCGTCACAGAAGTGTCACGCGTAGTCCACAGCCACGAGGTAGAGCCCCCACGGTGGGGCTGTCGAGCCGGCCTCCGGGCGCGGACGACCCTCTAGCAACCGCCCCAGCTCCTCCGGCGGCCGCTCGAGCATCGTGCCGGCGAGCGTCCGCACCATGTGACGCAGGAAGCTCTCGGCCGTGATCTCGAACTCCAGCGCGTCGTCGCGGCGGTGCCACGCCGCCGACCTCACGTTCCGGACGAAGCTCTCGTGCAAGGTCTCCGTCGGCGTGAACGCGCGGAAATCGTGCTCGCCGACTAACAGTTCAGCGGACTGCGCCAGGTGCTCCTCGTCCACCGGGCGCGGGAACCACCAGCTCCGGCGTGCCTCGAACGGCGACGGCTCACCGCGCCGGTAGACGCGATACCGGTACCAGCGAGCATGCGCCGAGTGCCGGGCATGGAAACCTGCCGGCGCCTCCCCCGCTGCGGAGACGGCCACATCGTCCGGGAGCCGTGAGTTGAGCGCGTCCGCCGCGTGCTGCAGCGGAGGCCCGCCCTCCACCTCCACCGAAGCCACCTGCCCCAACGCGTGCACGCCCGTGTCCGTGCGTCCGGCAACGGCGAGCGAGTCGAAAGAGGTGAACGTCCGGGCGAGCGCTTCCCGGATGACTCCTTCCACGGTCCTGAGCCCAGGCTGAGCCGCCCACCCGCGGAAGCCGGTGCCGTCGTACTCCAGCGTTAGCCTCAAGCGCACGTCAGGCTCCCCTGACGCTGTTTGTAAGGTCTGCCTTATGCTCTATCAATTTGCTCGTTCTCTCATTTGATATGATTCGACCGTGACGCAGGAGCAGACGTTCCTCCTCCAGCGCGTCCAGCCCGCGATGGTCGGGCTGATCGACGGGTCGCTCTCGACGCTGGCGCCGATCTTCGGGATCGCGCTCGCGACCCACAAGCCGTTGTTCGCCTTCGTCGCAGGCCTCGTGACGGCGATCGGCGCCGGGGTCAGCATGGGGTTCTCCGAAGGGCTCTCCGACACGGGCGAGTTCACGGGACGCGGAAACCCGATCACCCGAGGAGCGATCACCGGGGGCGGCACGTTCCTCGGCGGCATCCTCCACACCCTCCCCTTCCTGATCCCGCACTACAACGCCGCCATCATCACGGCGATCGTCGTCGTCGCGCTGGAACTGGTCGTGCTCGCCTGGATGCGCTGGCGCTACTTCGAGGACAGCTTCCTGCGCGCGCTGGGCATCATCACGCTCGGGGGAGTCATCATCGCCTGCGTCAGCGCCGGGCTCGGGTCCTTGATTGGCGGAGGATCGGTTAACGGCGCATAAGCACGAGCGTTAGTTGGCCCGGCCGCAGGGTAGTTCTTCCCTAGGTCGCTGCCGCAGTTTCTGGCTCGGCGGCCTGAGGCGCTTCCTCGCGCTCGCGGCGCGGGGGCCTCGGCGGCGCCGGTGCCTCCGGCACGAAGTCGACCAGCTCCAGGTACGCCATCTCCGCTGCGTCACCGAGCCGCGGACCGATCTTCACGATTCGCGAATAACCGCCCTCCCGGCCGGCGAAACGCGGCCCGACGTCACTAAAGAGCTTGTGGACGACGTCCTGCGAGCGCAGGAGCTTCAGCGCCTGCCGCCGCGCGGCGATGTCACCGCGCCGCCCGAGCGTGATCATCTGCTCGGCGATCGGCCGCACCTCCTTGGCCTTGGCCAGGGTGGTCCTGATGCGGCCGTGCTCGATCAGGGCCCCGGCGAGGTTCCCGTACAGGGCCTTGCGGTGCGAGGCGTCGCGCCCGAGCTTTCTTCCCGAGCGGCGGTGTCTCATCGCTACGCGGCCGCTCCCGCGCCGCCGCCGCCGCCACCGTCGTCGCCGCGCAGAGTCAAACCGTGCGTGGCGAGTGTCTCCTTGACCTCTTCGATCGACTTCTTGCCGAAGTTCGGGATCGCGGCCAGCTCGTTCTCGCTCTTCACCACGAGGTCTCCGATCGTCTCGATACCGACGCGCTTGAGACAGTTGTACGAGCGCACGCCGAGCTCGAGCTCCTCGATGGGGAAGTTCTCCATCCCGTGCGCAAGAGCCGGCTCAGCTGCCGCGCCGCCGTCGGGAGCTGCGGCTGCCTCGCCGAAGCCCTCCATGCGGTCGAGGTCCGTGAAGATCGCCAGCTGCCGGATCAGGATCTCCGAGGCCTGCCCGATCGAGTCGCGCGGATCGAGCGAGCCGTCGGTCGTGACGTCGAGGATCAGCTTGTCGTAGTCGGTGCGCTGGCCGACACGAGCAGCTTCGACGTCATAGGTCACCCTGCGGACCGGCGAGAAGATCGAGTCGATGGGGATCACGCCGATGGTGTGCTCGGGCCCGCGATTCAGCTCGGCGGGGACGTACCCGCGGCCACGGCCGATCGTCAGCGTCACCTCGAGCTTGCCCTTGTCGGACAGGTTCGCGATCTCGAGGTCGGGATTGAGGATCTCGAGCTCGGCCGGCGCCTCGATGTCGGACGCCTTGATGGTCCCGGCGCCCTTCTTTGTCACCCGCACCTCGATCTCGGGCGACTCGCCGTGCAGTCGGCAGACCACGTTCTTGAAGTTGAGCAGGATGTCGGTCACGTCCTCGCGGACGCCCGGCAGCGTCGTGAACTCGTGCGCGACGCCCTCGATCTTCACCGAGGTTACGGCGGCGCCCTCGAGGGACGAGAGCAGCACGCGGCGCAGCGAGTTGCCGAACGTGTAGCCGAAGCCGCGGTCCAACGGCTCGATCTGGAAGACGCCACGGTTCTCGTTGATCTCCTCGTGGACGATCTTCGGGATTTGGAACTCCATCAGGGAATTGCGCGTTGCCATGCGGTCCTTTCTTCTACTTCGAGTACAGCTCGACGATGAGCGATTCTTGAACGGGGGTGTCGATCTCGTTGCGCTCCGGCAGCTTCAGGATCTTGCCCGTGAGGCCGTCGTGGTCAGCCTGGAGCCACGGCGCGACGGATGCGGTCAGGTCGGTGGCGTCTCGGATCGTCTGCTCGGCCGAGCTGCCCGCGGCGACCGAAACGATGTCGTCAGGCTTCACCTGGTAGCTCGGAATGTTCACCCTGCGGCCGTTGATCTGGAAATGGCCGTGGCGGACGAGCTGGCGCGCCTGCGCCCGCGAGACGGCGAAGCCGAGGCGGTAGACGACGTTGTCGAGTCGCGTCTCGAGCATGCGGAGCAGGGTCTCGCCGGTGATGCCCGAGCCCTTCGCGGCCTTGGTGTAGTAGGTGCGGAACTGCTTCTCGAGCAGGCCGTAGTAGCGGCGCGCCTTCTGCTTCTCGCGCAGCTGGAGCAGATACTCGGACTGCTTGATGCGGCCGCGGCCGTGCTCGCCGGGTGGATAGGAGCGACGCTCGATCGCGCACTTCTCCGTCAGGCAGCGCTCACCCTTGAGGAAGAGCTTCATGCCTTCACGCCGGCAGACGCGGCACTTGGGGCCGAGGTCGCGAGCCACTAGTGGTTCCCTCTCGTGGGGCTCGTGCCCGCCAGGCGTGAAAAGCCGCTCTGGCAAGGACGCAGGGAGTGTTCGTAGCCAGAGGCTACGGACGCGACTGAGGACGCGGCCAGAGCGAGCTTTGCAGCGCCCTGGCGGGTGCGAGACACGCGGGAGGGGGCCACCATCAAACGCGCCTCCGCTTCTTCGGCCGCACGCCGTTGTGGGCCTGCGGGGTGACGTCCTTGACACCGAGGATCTCGAGCCCCGCGGCCTGGAGCGAGCGGATCGCCGTCTCACGACCGGAGCCTGGGCCCTTGACGAAGACCTCGACCTTCTGGAGGCCGTGCTCCATGCCCTTGCGGGCGCAGGCGTCGGCGGTAACCTGCGCGGCGAACGGCGTCGACTTGCGCGAGCCTTTGAAGCCCGCGGAGCCGGCCGACTCCCACGCGATCACGTTCCCCTCGTGGTCGGTCAGGGAGACGATCGTGTTGTTGAACGACGTCTTGATGTGCGCCTGCCCGATGGCGATGTTCTTCCGAACGCGGCGGCGGGTGCGACCGCGTGTCGCTGGTTTCCTGGGAGGTGCCATGGCTAGCGGTCCCCTCCCGTGGCACGCGTGCTCTCTGGCCGTGAAAAGCCGCTGTCGCAAGGACGCAGGGAGTGTTCGTAGCCGGAGGCTTCGGGCGCGACTGAGGACGCCGCGCGAGCGAGCTTTGCAGCGCGCCAGGGAGTGCGCGGGACGCGGGAGGGGATAGCCATCAAGTCTTCGTGGGCGCTTTCTTACCGCGGCCGACGGTCTTCTTGGGGCCCTTGCGCGTGCGTGCGTTGGTCTTCGTCCGCTGGCCGCGCACCGGGAGGTTCCGGCGGTGGCGCAGCCCGCGGTAGGCGCCGATCTCCTGCAGGCGCTTGATCGCCTGCGTCCGCTCCCGTCGCAGGTCTCCCTCGACCTGGAGGTTCGAGTCGATGTACTCGCGGAGCTTCGTGATCTCCTCGTCCGTCAGGTCCTTGATCTTCTCGTCCGGCGAGAGGCTGAGGTGGATGCAGACCTTGTGGGCGGTCGGCTGGCCGATGCCGTAGATATAGGTCAGTCCGATCTCGAGTCGCTTCTGGTTGGGAAGGTTTACGCCTGCAATTCGCGCCATTTGCCGACTCCCTAGCCCTGCCGCTGCTTGTGTCGCGGGTTGGTGCAAATGACCATGGTTTTACCGTGCCGCTTGATCACGCGGCACCGCTCGCACATTGGCTTGACCGATGCTCGTACCTTCATCGTTCTGGCTCTCTACCTCGCAGAAACCGCGCTCGCTGAGCGCGGTTGTCGGGACACGGAAAAATGCCCTTTCGGGGCGGGAATCATGGTAGCAAAGGCGCTTCGACTCGCCCCTCGGTGAGAATTCGCGGCCCTTCCTCGGTGACCGCGACCGTATGCTCGAAGTGCGCGGAAAGTGAGCGGTCGGCGGTCGAGATCGACCAGTGGTCGTCGTGCATGACCACGTCTGGCCCTCCGGCGTTGATCATCGGCTCGATCGCGAACACCATCCCGGGCGCCAGCTCGGGCCCGTGGCCGGGCTCTCCGAAGTTCGGAATCTGGGGGTCCTCGTGCATCGAGCGCCCGACGCCGTGGCCGACGAGGCTGCGGACGACGGACCAGCCGGCGGCCTCGGTCGTCTGCTGGATCGCGTGCGAGATGTCCGAGAGGCGCTTGCCGACGATGCATTGCTCGATCCCCGCGGCGAGCGCACCCTGGCAGGCCTCGAGCAGCCTCTCCGCATCGCTGGAGATCTCACCGACCGAGAACGTGTACGCCGAGTCCGCCACGTAGCCGTCAAGCGTCACACCGACGTCGACCGAGAGCAGATCGCCCTCGCCCAGCTCGTAGGGCCCCGGGATCCCGTGCACGACCATGTCGTTCGGCGACGTGCAGATCGAGGCCGGGTAGCCGCGGTAGCCCTTGAACGTGGGCGTCCCGCCCTGCGAGCGGATGAGCTCGTCGGCGAGACGGTCGAGCTCCTCGGTGGTCGTACCTTCCTTCGCGTGCTCGCCGATCAGGGCCAGCGCGTCGACGACGACGCGGCCGGCGGCGGCCATCTTGTCGATCTCGGCTGCGCTCTTGCGAATGATCAAGACCGCACCGCCAGGTGTTCGAGGGCGCGTTGGATCTCGGCGAACACCTGGTTCACCGTACCGTCGGCGTGGATGCCCACGAGAATCCCCCGTGTCCGGTAGTACTCGACCAGCGGCTCCGTCTGCTCGTGGTAGAGCTCGAGGCGGTGCGCAACCACCTCGGGCGTGTCGTCCGTTCGTCCTTCTTCCTGGGCTCGTTTCAGCAGCCGCCGGATGCATTCCTCGTCCGAGATCTGGAGCTCGAACACAACCGAGAGCTCCCGGCCGATCTCCGCGAGCATCGCATCGAGGGCCTCGGCCTGCGGCATCGTGCGCGGGAAGCCGTCCAGCACGAACCCCGCTCCGGTGTCGAGCTCACTCAGCCGCTCGCGGATCAACGCGATCATCAGGTCGTCCGGGACGAGATCGCCCCGCTCCAGGATCGGCTTCACCTGCAGGCCGAGCGCGGTTCCCTCCGCGATCGCGCGGCGCAGCATGTCGCCGGTCGCGATGTGCGGGATCCCGTACTCCTCCGAGATCCGCTTCGCCTGCGTGCCCTTTCCGGAGCCTTGCGGCCCCAGCAACAGAATGTTCAAAGGCACGGCCTTACTTGAGGAAGCCTTCGTAGGAGCGCATCATCATCTGCGACTCCATCTGGCGCATCGTGTCGAGGGCGACGCCGACCACGATCAGCACGGACGTGCCGCCGAGTGCCCGTGAGGTGGCCTGCGAGAAACCTCCGTAACGGATGAACAGGCTCGGCAACACGGCCACGAGCGCCAGGTAGATCGAGCCGGGTAGCGTCAGCCGGGTCATCACGCGGTCGAGGAACTGCGCCGTCGGCGGGCCCGGACGGATGCCAGGGACGTACCCGCCGTACTTGCGCAGGTTGTCGGCCTGGTCGACGGGGTTGAACTGGACCGCCGTGTA
This sequence comes from Actinomycetota bacterium, assembly GCA_030854475.1. Lineage (GTDB taxonomy): Bacteria > Actinomycetota > Thermoleophilia > Gaiellales > Gaiellaceae > JALYTD01. The sequence continues at coordinate 14,164 of JALYTD010000064.1, read as the reverse complement.
GAAGTACGTGAAGACGATGATCAGGAACGCCTCGAAGCCCAGGTAGGCCAGGCTCGAAGGCGTGAAGTTCTTGTTGATGAAGCCGCTCCAGGCCGGTACGAACTGCGCAATCGTCGGCGGGAACGCCATCACCGCCGAGGCGAAGATGACCGGGATCACGCCGGCCATGTTCACGCGCAGCGGCATGTAGGTCGCGCCACCGCTCGTCATCCGCCGGCCGACCATGCGTTTCGCGTACTGGATCGGGATCTTCCGCTGGCCCTCCTGGATGAAGACCACTGCGACGACGATCCCGATCGCGACGATGGGGAAGAACAGCTTCTCCATCGGGCCGCCGTTGTACCAGGCGACCACACCGGCGGGAGCCGACGCAAGGATCGACGCGAAGATCAGCAGCGAGATGCCGTTGCCGACGCCGCGCTTCGTGATCAGCTCGCCCATCCACATCAGCAGCGTGGAGCCGGCGGTCAGGGTGACGATGATCAGCACCATGCGGCCGGGGTTCGCCTGGAGCACGTGCTCGCGCCTGAACAGGAACGCGTAGCCCAACGCCTGCGCCGCGGAGAGAAAAACGGTCAGGTAGCGCGTGTACTGGTTGATTTTGGCGGTTCCGGACTCGCCTTCCTTCTGGAGCTGCTCGAGCTTCGGAATCACGACGGTCAGGAGCTGCAAGATGATCGACGCCGTGACGTACGGCATGATCCCGAGCGCGAAAATCGAGAACCGCGAGAGCGCGGAGCCCGAGAAGACGTTCAGGAGCCCCAGGATCGTGCCCCCGCGCCCGCCGGAGCTGAAGAAGTCCTGAATCGACTGCGAGTCCACGCCGGGGGCCGGCATCCACGAGCCGAGCCGGTAGAGCGCCAGCATGATGCCGGTGAACATGACGCGGCGCCGTAGCTCCGGAACGCGCCAGGCGTTGGCCAGCCAGGCGAACATCTAGCTCTCGGCCTCGCTCTCTTCGACCGGCGCTTCCCCGGCCGCTTCGTCATCCGCCGCTGCCGGCTCGGCATCAGCTTGCGCTTCGGCTTCCGGCTCCGTCGTCTCGGTCTCGACTGGCTCCTCCGACGCAGCAGCGGGCTTGGCCTTCCTTCGCTTCTGCTTCTTGGGCTGAGGCTCGCCGCGCAGCCAGGTGATCGTGCCGCCGGCCTGTTCAATCTTCTCCCGCGCGCTCGCGGAGAACCCGTGCGCGCTCACGCTGAGCTTCTTCTTCAGGTCACCGCTGCCCAGGATCTTGACGTCGATCTTGGTGTTCTTGATCACCCCCGCCTCGACGAGCGCCTCCGGTGTGACCTCGGCGCCGTCGTCGAAGCGATCCAGGTCGCGCACGTTCACCGGGACCGTCTGCGTCCGGTGCGGGCCCATCGGCATCGCGTCCTTCGAGTACGGGCCGCGCTGCTTGCCGAGGCGCATGTAAATCGGCATCTGGCCGCCCTCGAAGCCTGGACGCATGTTGTGCGAGCCCGAGCGGGACTTCTGGCCCTTCAAGCCTCGCCCCGAGTAGCGCCCCTTGCCCGAGCCCAGGCCGCGGCCGACGCGCTTGCGGTCCTTGCGCGGCTGGGCGGGCTTCAGGTTCGAGAGGTTCAGGTCCTCGGACATGGCTATTTCGCCTCCTCGACCTTCACGAGGTGGCCGACCTTCCTGAGCATACCGGCGAGCTCCGGGCTCTCCTTGTGCTCGGCGGAGCGGCCGATCTTGCCCAGGCCAAGCGCCCGCAGCGTCCCGCGATGCGGCTTGCTCTGGCCGATCTGGCTACGAGTCTGGGTGATCCGGACTTTCGCCATCCGTCGTCTCCGCGGGGGTCTCGGCCGTTGGTTCAGGGGCCGCAGCCTCGGCCGCCGCCTCGGGGTCGGGCTTGCGCACCGGGATAGGCAAGATCTCCTGCACGGTCTTGCCCCGGCTCTGCGCAACTTCCTCGGGTCGCCGCAGGCGCTTGAGGCCGTTGACCGTCGCCTTGAGCATGTTGATCGGATTCGTCGTGCCGAGGCTCTTGGCCAGGATGTCGTGCACGCCGCCGAGCTCGAGCACGGCGCGGACGCCGCCGCCTGCGATCACGCCGGTTCCCTCGCTCGCGGGGCGCAGCAGAACGCGCGCGGCGCCGAACTCGCCGAGGATCTGGTGCGTGATCGTCGTGCCCTTCTTGGGCACGGTAAAGAGGTTCTTCTTGGCGTCGTCGACGGCCTTGGAGATCGCCAGCGGCACCTCGCGCGCCTTGCCGTAGCCGACGCCGACGCGGTCGACCTCGTCGCCGATCACGACCAGCGCCGTGAACGAGAACCGCCGGCCGCCCTTGACCACCTTGGCCACGCGGTTGATCTCGACCACGCGCTCCTTGAGCTCGCGCTCTCGCTCGCGCTCCATCACTTCACGTTCGACCGGTGTGGTGCTCAAAATTTGAGTCCTCCCTCGCGCGCGGCATCTGCCAGCGCCTTGACGCGTCCGTGGTACAGATAGCCGCCGCGGTCGAAGACGACCACCTCGACGTTCGCCTGCTTCGCCTTCTCGGCCAGCAGCTTGCCCACCTCCGCGGCCTGCTGGGTCTTGTTGCCCTTGAACGACTTCTTCAGGTGCAGCCAGCTCGCCGCCGTCAGCGTCTTGCCCTCGAGGTCGTCGATGAGCTGCGCCTCGATGCCGCGGTTGGAGCGAAAGACGGTCAGACGGGGGCGCTCCGCGGTGCCGGTGATCTTCGCGCGCACGCGCTTGTGGCGTCTTGCGCGCGCCTGGGGCTTCGTCAGCACCGCCATTACGCCCGCTTACCGACCTTCCGCCTCACGTATTCGCCCTCGTAGCGGATGCCCTTGCCCTTGTAGGGCTCGGGCGGGCGCACCTTGCGGATCTCCGCCGCCACCTGGCCGACCTGCTGCTTGTCGATGCCCTTGACGATGATCTCGGTCGCCGTCGGGAGCTCGAACGTGATCCCGGGCGGCGCCTTCTTCACGACCGAGTGGGAGAGACCGACGTTGAGCTCGAGATCGGTGCCGCGGAGGCCGGCGCGATACCCGACGCCCTGGATCTCGAGGCGCTTCTGGAAACCGTTCGTCACGCCTTCGACCATGTTCGCGACGAGCGAGCGCGTGAGGCCGTGAAGAGCCCGGTCGTCGCCACGATCGGTTGGTCGCTTGACCACGAGCGTCCCGTCCTCCTGCTCGATCGTCATCCGCTGGGGCACCTCCTGCGAGAGCTCGCCCAGCGGCCCGTTCACCTGAACGCGACCAGGCGAGAGCCCGACGTTGACGCCGGTGGGGATCTCGATGGGCTGTTTTCCGATTCGGCTCATGGTCGTGTGGCTACCAAACGAAGCAAATGACCTCGCCGCCAACCCCCTCCTGCTGGGCCGTGCGGCTCGTGATCAATCCCGTCGACGTGGACAGGATCGCAGTCCCCATGCCCCCAAGGACGCGCGGCAGGCGGTCCTTGCGAGCGTAGATGCGGCGGCCCGGCTTGGAGACACGCTTCAGGTCGGTGATCACGCGCTCGCGGTTGCGGCCGAACTTCAGCTCGACGACGAGCGTGCTGTAGGCCCGCCGCTCCTTCTTGTTGAAGTCGGGCTTGCTCTCGAGCTCGCGGTTGTGCTCGTCCGCGGTCACGATGCTGTAGTCGCGGATGTAGCCCTCCTCCTTGAGCAGGCGGGCGATCTCTTCCTTCATCCGCGAGGTCGGCATGTCGACGCGCTCTTGCAGCGCGCGATTCGCGTTCCGGATCCGGGTCAGCATGTCGGCGATCGGGTCAGTCAACATGGGCTTCTCCTACATCTCCCGAGCGAAGCGAAAGGGACAAACCAGCGATGGTGAAAATGCGCAGCATTTTCACCATGAACTCTTAGTCATGCCGGGGATCTGGCCCTCGTGGGCCAGCTCCCGCAGACAGATTCGGCAGAGCCCGAACTTGCGGAACACAGCGCGCGGCCGGCCGCACCGGTTGCAGCGCGTGTAGGCGCGCACCTTGAACTTCTGAGGGCGCTTTTGTTTCACGACAAGCGATTTCTTAGCCATTCGTCTCCTCGTCCTCTCCTCGTGCCACTGCGAAGGGCATGCCCAGCCCGCGCAGCAGAGCCAGGGCCTGGTCGTCGTCCCTCGCCGTGGTGGTGATCGCGACGTCGAGGCCGCGGATCGTGTCGATCGAGTCGTAATCGATCTCCGGAAAGATGATCTGCTCGCGGATGCCGAGCGAGTAGTTGCCGCGCCCGTCGAACGAGGACGGGCTCAGGCCCCGGAAGTCGCGGATCCGCGGGAGCGCGATCGAGACGAGCCGGTCGAGAAACTCGTACATCCGGGCGCCGCGCAGCGTCACGCGCGCGCCTACGGGCATGCCCTCGCGCAGCTTGAAGCTCGCGATCGACTTTCGCGCCTTGCGGACCTGCGCGCGCTGGCCGGAGATGATCGTCAGCTGCTCGATCGCGTTGTCCAGGATCTTGGCCTCGGTCTTGGCGTCCCCCACGCCCATGTTGAGCGTGATTTTCTGGATTCGCGGGACGTCCATCGGCGTCGAGGCGCCGAGCGCGTCCTTGAGCTGCGGGCGCAGCTCGGACTCGTACCGCTCCTTCAGGCGCGGCTGATAGCCGTTGGCTTCGGATTTCCTCGCCCGGGCCACTAGCGGTCACTTCCAATCACTTGTCGATCTCCTGGCCGCAGTCGGCGCGCTTGCAGACGCGGACATGGCGAAGGTGCTCGCCCTTGAATTCCTTCGTCGTCATGCCCACGCGCGTCGGCCGGTTGCAGGTCGGGCACACGAGCATCACGTTCGAGATCGGGATCGGCGCCGGCTTCGAGATCACGCCGCCCGGCGCGACCTGCTGCTGGCCCATCCGGTTCGAGTCCCGGATCGGCCGCGGCCGCTGGTGCCGCTTGACGATGTTCAGGTTCTCGACGACGACGCGCTGCTCCTTCGGGCGCGCGTCGATCACGTGGCCCTGCTTGCCGCGATCCTTGCCGGTGAGGACATGGACCATGTCGCCTTTGCGGATCTTCATCGCTTTCACTAGAGGACCTCCGGGGCCGAGGCGCCGCTTGCGATGCCGGCTAGAGGCCGTGGCGGCTTTGCCGCCACGGCCGTCTTAACCCGGCCGAAGGTCGAGTACCGGTCACGCATCTAGAGGACCTCCGGTGCCAACGAGACTATCTTCATGAAGTTCTTGTCGCGCAACTCGCGCGCCACCGGGCCGAAGATGCGCGTCCCGCGCGGGTTGCGGGCGTCGTCGATGATCACGGCGGCGTTCTCGTCGAACGCGATCATCGTGCCGTCGTCACGACCGTAGGGCTTGCGCGTGCGCACGACCACGGCCTGGACGACCTCGCCCTTCTTGATCGCGCCCTGCGGCGTCGCCGTCTTCACGGTCGCGGTGATGATGTCGCCGACCCGCGCGTAGCGGCGCTTCGAGCCGCCCTTCACACGGATGCAGAGAATCTCGCGGGCGCCGGTGTTGTCGGCCACGCGCAGACGGGATTCCTGCTGGATCACTTCGCGACCTCGAGGACTTCGGCTAGTCGCCAGTTCTTCAGCTTCGAAAGCGGCTTCGTCTCGACGATGCGCACGACGTCGCCGACCTTCGCCTCGTTCTGCTCGTCGTGGGCGTGGAACTTCGTCGAGCGGCGGACGACCTTCTTGTACTTCCGGTGCGCCTTCACAGCGTCGACCCGGACGACGATCGTCTTGTCCGAGGCGCTCGAGACAACCACGCCGCGACGCTCCTGGCGGCGGCCACGCGGGTGCACCGGCTTCGGCAAACGCGTGATCGGCTTGCGCTCCGCGGGGCGCTCGCGCCTGGGCTTCGAATGCTTGTGGCGCTCCGAGCGCGGTAGGCGCTTGGGCTTCTTCTTGCGCGCGGGCTCGGGCGCAGCCTTTGGGGCGGCCTCGCCTTCTGCTTCCGCAGGCTTGCCCTCTGCGGCGGGCTCGGTGTCACCTGGGGCCTCAGCCTCGGCGGCAGGCTCCTCTGCAGGTGCTTCGGCAGCCGCGGCTTCCGCCTCCGTGTCAGGCGCAGGCTCGGCTTCGGCGACGGTTTCCTCGACCGTGGCGGGATCTTCGACCTGCTCTTCCTCGGTCTGGGGCGGCTCGGGCTCTACCGTGTCCGCAGCAGGGGCCACAGGGCCCTCCGGAGCCGAGACGGTCTCTTCGACCTGTTCTTCGCTGTTCTGGTTTTCGGTTTCGTCAGCCATTGGATTTCCTTGCGAGGCTCCCCTCGCGCTCGTTGCGGACGGTCAAGATCCGCGCGATCTCGCGCTTGGCCAGCTTCAGCCGCGCGGAGTTCTCCAGCGCGCCGGTCGCGCCCTGGAAGCGCAGGTTGAAGAGCTCCTGCCTCCGATCGTGCAAATGGTTCTCCAGCTCGTCGTCCGTCATGTCCCGCAGGTCCTTAGCTCGCAAAGAGATCCCCTTCCCGCTTCACGACCTTCGTCTTGATCGGCAGCTTGCGCCCAGCCAGGCGCAGCGCCTCCTTCGCCAGCGGCTCCGGCACGCCTGAGAGCTCGAACATCACGCGCCCCGGCTTCACGACCGCGACCCAGTGCTCGGGATTGCCCTTCCCCGAGCCCATCCGCGTCTCCGCCGGCTTCTGCGTGGCCGGCTTGTCGGGGAAGACGTTGATCCAGACCTTGCCGCCTCGTTTGATCTTGCGGGTCATCGCGATTCGCGCGGCCTCGATCTGCCGGTTCGTCACCCAGGCCGCCTCGAGCGCTTTCAGGCCGAAGTCTCCGGCCTGCACGGTCGTCTGGCCCTTGGCGAAGCCACGACGGCGGCCCCGCTGGTATTTGCGGAACTTTGTCTTCTTGGGGAGGAGCACTTAGGCGTCGTCCTTCTTCTTGGCCGCCGGCTTCTTGGCGGCAGGCTTCTTGGCCGCAGGCTTGTCGGCGGCCGCCTTCGGAGCGGCGGGCTTCTTGGCCGCCGCCTTCGGCGCCGCGGGCTTCTTGGCCGCCGGCTTCTTCTTGCCGGCCGTCTCGTCGCCCGAGGTCTCGAGCTTCGTCGGGTCCTCGGTCTGCGTCTTCTCGGTCGTCGTGTCGGGAGCGTCAGCGACGGCCCGCGGGATCTCCTCGACCTGCGGTTCCACGACTGGCTGCTCGCGGCCCTCTGCCGACGTCGCCGTCTCGTCGGTCCGCGGCTTCTCGACGTTGTCCTGGCCGCGTGCGCGGTCGCCCGTGCCCGGCCTGTTCCGGCCACCACCGCGGCCTCGGCCTCCGCCCGGACGGCCTCCGCCGCCACCCTCGCCACGCTTGCGCTGCCGCACGGGGCCGAGCCCCTCGCGGTCGGGCCCACGCCCACGTCCTCCTTCGCGCGAGGCACCGAGGCCCTCGGCGACGCCACCCTTCCGGCGCGCCTGGTCCTGGTCGCCGAGCCGCGCGTCCTTCTGGCCAACGCTCTCGTAGCCCTCGGGCATGATCTCGCCCTTGTTGATCCAGACCTTGACGCCGATCCGGCCGAAGGTGGTCTTCGCCTCGACGAAGCCGTAGTCGATGTCGGCGCGGATCGTGTGCAGCGGGACGCGGCCCTCGGAGTAGCTCTCGGAGCGGCTCATCTCACCGCCGCCCAACCGGCCGCCGCACTGGATCTTCACGCCGTGGGCGCCGGAGCGCATCGCGGAAGCAAGCGAGCGCTTCATCGCGCGCCGGAAGCTGACGCGGTTGGCGAGCTGCTCGGCGATCGACTGGGCGACGAGCTTCGCGTCGAGCTCGGGACGCTTGATCTCGTTGATGTTGATGTGCACGGCCTTGTTCGTCATGCCGTGGACGTCCTTGCGGAGCGCGTCCACCTCGACGCCGGACTTCCCGATCACGATCCCCGGGCGAGCCGTGTAAATGTCAATCGTGATCCGCTGCGCGTCCTTGCGGATCAGGATGTCCGAAAGGCCTGCGTGCGAGAGCTTGTTGTAGATGTGCTCCCTGATGCGGATGTCCTCGAGCAGGTACTCCGAGAAGTCCTTCGTGCCCGTGTACCAGTTCGACTTCCAATCGTGGATGATCCCCACGCGCATTCCGCCGGGATGAATTTTCTGGCCCATTAGGCCTCGCCCTCGCTCTCTGCTGGCTTCTTGCTCGGGGCGCGCTTCGGCTTCGCCTTGGGCTTCTCCTCGGCCGCGCTCGCCTTGGGCTCTTCTTTCGGAGTTTCCGCCTTCGCCTTGGGCTTCAGGGCCCGCGGCTTCGGCTTGGGCTCGGGCTCCTCGGTCGCGGCCGGTGGTGCCGTGACGACAGCGTCGGGTGGCAGCGCCAGCTTGATCGTGATGTGACAGGTCGGCTTCTTGATCCGGGCCACGCGGCCGCGCGCACGGGCGCGCCAGCGCTTCATCACGGGGCCCTGGTCCACGAACGCCGCCGAGACGACAAGGTCGTCGCCTGCCAGCGAGTGGTTCGCCTCCGCGTTGGCGACGGCGGAGCGCAGCACCTTCTCGATCTCGCGCGCGGCCGCGCGCTGCGTGAAGGCGAGCACGGTCCGCGCCTCGGGCACGGTGCGGCCGCGAATGTGCTCCGCGACGAGCCGCGCCTTCCGGGGCGACATCCGGACCCACTTGGCCACGGCGCGCACTTCTCGTGTCTCGGTCGCGGCCATCAGGGCCTCTTGACCTCCGTCTTCCGGTCGCCGGAATGGCCCTTGAACATCCGCGTCGGCGCGAACTCGCCGAGCTTGTGCCCGACCATCTGCTCGCTGATGAAGACGGGAACGTGCTTGCGGCCGTCATGGACCGCGATCGTGTGGCCCACCATCTCGGGGAAGACCGTCGACGTCCGCGACCAGGTGCGGATCATCTGTTTGCTGCCGCCCTCGTTCATCCTGGTGATGCGGCTCATCAGCCGCTCCTCGACGAAGGGGCCTTTTTTTGAACTTCTACTCAACGGGTTCTCCTACGAACGAAGTGACGTAGAAACCAACCACGGGGAAAAGGCGCAGCATTTTCACCGTTTATCCTTTCCGCGGCGCCGGCCGCGAACGATCAACTTGTCCGATTCCTTGTGCTTCTTGCGCGTGCGCTTACCGAGCGTCGGCACGCCCCACGGCGTCACCGGGTGGCGGCCGCCCTTGGACTTGCCCTCGCCACCGCCGTGCGGATGGTCGACCGGGTTCATCGCAGAGCCGCGCACAGTCGGCCGCTTCCCCCGCCAGCGGCTGCGTCCCGCCTTGCCGCCGGTGATGTTCTCGTGGTCCACGTTGCCGACCTGACCGATGGTCGCGCGGCAGGTGAGCGGCACGCGGCGCATCTCGCCGGAGGGCAGGCGCAGGACTCCGTAGCCCTCGTCCTTGGCGACGAGCTGGACGCCCGAGCCGGCGCTCCGCGCGAGCTGTCCACCCCTGCCCGGCTGCAGCTCCACGTTGTGGACGAGCGTTCCCGTCGGGATGTTCTCGAGCGGCAGCGCGTTCCCGGGCCTAATGTCCGCGCGGGGGCCTGACTCCACCGTGGCGCCGACCTGGAGCCGCGCCGGGGCGAGGATGTACGCCTTGGCGCCGTCCGCGTAATGGAGCAGCGCGATGCGAGCCGACCGGTTCGGGTCGTACTCGATCGCGGCCACCTTCGCGGGCACAGCGTCCTTGGTCCGCTTGAAGTCGATCTGTCGGTAGAGCCGCTTGTGGCCGCCGCCCTGGTGGCGGCGGGTGATGCGGCCCTGCTTGTTCCGGCCGCCGCTCTTCTTGAGCGGGCCGGTCAGGCTCTTCTCGGGCTCGCTCTTCGTGATCTCCTCGAAGCTGGAGACCGACATGAAGCGGCGTCCCGGGCTCGTGGGCTTGTATCTGCGGACGGCCATCAGACTTGTTGGGCTCCTTCGAAGATCGGGATCGACTCGCCCTCGCGCACCTGGACGATCGCCTTCTTCCAGCCGGGCTTGCGGCCGCGCGTCATCCCGCGCCGCTTCGGCTTCGACTGCACCTTGAGCATGTTCACGGCCACGACCTTGACGTTGAAGAGCTCTTCCACGGCCTGGCGCACCTGAGTCTTGTGCGCGTCCGGGTGCACGCGGAACGAGTACTTGCGGTCGTTGACCAGCGTGTAGCTCTTCTCGGTCACGACGGGAGCGAGCAGGACCTCATTGGGATGCAGACTCATAGCCTCGCCCTCCCCTTGACAGCCTCGAGCGCGCCCTCGCTGACCAGCAGCGCGCGGGCCCAGACGACCGCGGAGACCTCGAGCTCGTCCGGCGTCAGTACCAGGACGCGCTCCAGGTTCCGGAACGACTTGTGGATGCCCTCCTGCTCGGACTGCGCGACGACGATCACCGGCAGGTCCTTGCCCCACGCCTTGAGCAGCGAGACCGCGGACTTCGTCGACGGGTCGCCGAACGAGTCGTCTCCGAGCACGCCCAGGCTGCCACGCTCGGCGTGCGCCGAGAGCGCGGCGCGCAGGGCGGCCTTGCGGGCCTTGCGGTTGACCTTGGCCTCGAAGTTCCGCGGCAACGGAGGAAACGCGACACCGCCGCCGGTGAACTGCGGGGCGCGGGTGGTTCCCGCGCGGGCGCGTCCGGTGCCCTTCTGGCGCCACGGCTTGGCGCGACCGCCGGCGACGAAGCCGCGGGTCTTGGCGGCACGTGTACCCGCGCGAGCTGCGTTGAGCTCGGCGCGCACGGTCTCGTGGACGACGTGCGGCTTCACCTCGGCGGCGAAGACGGCCTCCTCGAGCTCGACCGACTTCGATGACTTGCCACTCACGTTCAAGACGGGAGCTTTAAGGCGTCGACTCGGCGACGCCGTCTGGAGGTCGGCCGGGCTTTGCCCGGACGACCGTCTTGACCCGGTTGAGCCCTTAGCTGCTGCCACGGGACTCCTCCCGAATCTCGACCACGCCGTTTTTCGGCCCAGGCACGGCGCCTTTGACCAGCAGCAGGTTCTGCTCCGGGTCTGTGGAGTGGACCTCGAGCCCGACCTGCGTCGCGCGCTTGCCGCCGAGGCGGCCCGCCATCTTCATTCCCTTGAAGACGCGCGCGGGCGTCGCCGACGCGCCGATCGATCCGGGCTTGCGCACATTGTGGGAGCCGTGACTCGTCGGGCCGCGGCTGAAGTTGTGCCGCTTGATCGTGCCCGCGAAGCCCTTGCCGATCGAGATCCCGGAGACCTTGATCTTGTCCCCCGGCTCGAACGCCTCGACGGTCACCGACTCGCCGACCTGGAGCTCGGAGCCGCCGCGGAACTCAGCCAGGTGCCGGTGCGGACCGGTCTGGCCGCGCTTCAGATGCCCGAGCTCGGCCTTGGAGAGTTTGCGCTCCTTGACCTCGCCGAACGCGAGCTGCACGGCCTCGTAGCCGTCGGTCTCGACCGTCTTGATCTGGACCACGGGGCACGGGCCGGCCTCGATCACGGTCACCGACGTCACGCCCCCGGTCTCCTCGTCGAAGACCTGGGTCATGCCGAGCTTCTTGCCGACGATGCCTTTCACAGCTTGATCTCGATGTCCACACCCGCAGGCAAGTCGAGCCGCATCAGCGAGTCGACCGTCTTCGGGGTCGGCGAATGGATGTCGATCAGACGCTTGTGCGTGCGCACCTCGAAGTGCTCCCGCGAGTCCTTGTCCTTGAACGGGCTTCGGATCACGCAGTAGACGTTCTTCTCCGTGGGCAGGGGCACGGGCCCGGTGATGGTCGCGCCGGTGCGCTGAGCCGTCTCCACGATCGACTGGGCCGACCGGTCGAGCTGGGTGTGGTCGTAGCCCTTGAGACGGATCCTGATTTTCTGTTGCGGCACCGGCGCTCCCCTCAGGTCTCAGCTATGTGACGATCTCGGTGACGACGCCCGCACCCACGGTGCGGCCGCCCTCGCGAATTGCGAACCGGAGACCCTGGTCCATCGCGATCGGCTGGATCAGCTCGATCTCCATGTTCGTGTTGTCCCCCGGCATGACCATCTCCTGGCCCTCCGGGAGCTTGATCGAGCCGGTCACGTCCGTCGTGCGGAAGTAGAACTGCGGGCGGTAGTTGTTGAAGAACGGCGTATGGCGGCCGCCCTCGTCCTTCGAGAGGACGTACACCTCGGCCTTGAAGTGCGTGTGCGGGGTGATCGAGCCCGGCTTCGCCAGCACCTGGCCACGCTCGACCTCCTCGCGCTTCGTACCGCGCAGGAGGACGCCCGCGTTGTCGCCTGCCTGGGCGAAGTCGAGGGTCTTGTTGAACATCTCGAGCCCGGTGACGACGGTCTTGTCGGTCTGCTCCTTGATGCCGACGATCTCGACCTCGTCGCCCGAGTTGCACGTTCCCTGCTCGATCCGGCCCGTGACGACCGTGCCGCGACCTGTGATCGTGAAGACGTCCTCGATCGGCATCAGGAACGGCTTGTCCGTGTCGCGCGTCGGCTCGGGGATGTACGAGTCGACGTGCTGCATGAGCTCGAGGATCTTCGGCGTCCACTCGGGATCGCCCTCGAGCGCCTTCAGCGCTGAGACGTGGACGATCGGGATCTCGTCACCCGGGAACTCGTAATTGGAGAGCAGCTCGCGCACCTCCATCTCGACGAGCTCGATCAGCTCCGGGTCGTCGACCATGTCGGCCTTGTTCAGCGCAACGACGATCGACGGCACCTCGACCTGGCGGGCGAGCAGGATGTGCTCGCGGGTCTGGGGCATCGGGCCGTCGGCGGCGGAGACCACGAGGATCGCGCCGTCCATCTGGGCGGCGCCCGTGATCATGTTCTTGATGTAGTCGGCGTGCCCGGGGCAGTCGACGTGCGCGTAGTGACGGTTCTCCGTCTCGTACTCGACGTGCGACGTGTTGATCGTGATGCCGCGCTGGCGCTCCTCGGGAGCGTTGTCGATCTCCTCGAAGCTCTTCACGGTGCCGCCGCCCATCTTCTCGGCGAGGACCTTCGTGATCGCCGCGGTCAGGGTCGTCTTGCCATGGTCGATGTGACCGATGGTGCCGACGTTGAGATGCGGCTTCGTGCGCTCGAACTTCTGCTTTGCCATTGCTCCTCCGGATTCCTTTCTGACTAGCCCTGCGAGTCGATGAGCTCGCTCGCGACCGACTGAGGCACTTCCTCGTAGCGGTCGAATTGCATGGTGAACTCCGCGCGACCCTGCGACATCGAGCGCAGGTCGGTCGCGTATCCGAACATCTCCGACAGCGGAACGCTCGCCTTGATCAGCTGGCCGTTGCCGATGGGCTGCATGCCCTCGACGCGGCCGCGGCGGCTGTTCAGGTTGCCCATCACGTCGCCGAGGTAGTCCTCCGGCGTGACGACCTCGACGGCCATCACCGGCTCGAGCAACTTCGGCTTCGCTCGCCTCATGGCCTCCTTGAAGGCCATCGAGCCCGCGATCTTGAACGCGCGCTCGCTCGAGTCGACGTCGTGGTACGACCCGTCGACGAGCTGGACCTTGACGTCGACGACGGGGTAGCCCGCCAGCACGCCGGACGCCATGGCCTCCTGGATGCCTGCGTCGACGGCCCCGATGTACTCCTTCGGGATCTTGCCGCCGACGATCTTGTCGACGAACTCGTAGCCGTCGCCCGAGCTCATCGGCTCAGCGTTGATGACTGCGTGTCCGTACTGGCCCGAGCCGCCCGTCTGGCGCACGAACTTGCCCTGGATCTTCTCGACGGGCTTGCCGACCGTCTCGCGGTAGGCGACCTGCGGGCGGCCGACGTTGGCGTCGACGTTGAACTCGCGCTTGAGGCGGTCGACGATGATCTCGAGGTGCAGCTCGCCCATGCCCTCGATGATCGTCTGGCCGGTCTCCTCGTCGGTCGAGACGCGGAAGGTCGGGTCCTCCTCGGCGAGACGCTGGAGGCCCTGTGAGAGCTTGTCCTGGTCGCCCTTCGTCTTCGGCTCGACGGCGACCGCGATCACCGGCTCCGGGAACGTCATCGACTCGAGCACGACGGGAGCCGCCTCGGTCGCGAGCGTGTCGCCGGTGGTCGTCGACTTGAGCCCGACGCCGGCCGCGATCTCGCCCGCGCCGATCTCCTCGCGCTCCTCGCGGTGGTTGGCGTGCATCCCGAGGATGCGGCCGATCCGCTCGGTCTTGCCCGTCGTCGTGTTGAGGACGCGGGCGCCGGACTTGATCTTGCCGGAGTAGACGCGGAAGTAGGTCAGCTTGCCGACGTAGGGGTCGGACATGACCTTGAAAGCCAGGGCCGAGAAGGGCGCCTCGAGCGTCGGCTCGCGCAGCACTTCCTCGCCGGTCTTCGGGTCGAGGCCGTGCATCGGCGGCACGTCGAGCGGGCTCGGCAGGTAGTCGACGACCGCGTCGAGCAGCGGCTGCACTCCCTTGTTC
>JALYTD010000040.1 GCA_030854475.1 Actinomycetota bacterium | reverse complement strand
GGGATCATCCCTGGCGGTCGATGCCCCACCACGGGATGACGCCACACATGTCGGGGTCGTCTCTGTCCGCGCAAGCCCGCTATGCGGCCGGAGTGCGCGAGATCCTGGAGTGCTGGTTTGATGGTCGTCCGATACGCGAGGAATACCTGATCGTCGATCGCGGCACGCTCGCGGGCGCCGGCGCTCATTCGTACAGCGCCGGCGACGCCACCGGCGGCTCCGACGAAGCAGCACGCTTCAAGGATCGCTAGCCCTGTGGGGTACGCAAACTCGATTCCGCCCCGCAAGCCACAGACACTGAATCGAGCAGCTTCTGCGCATCCGATCCGCTGCGCGACGTCTGCCCGCCGTTCGTCCTCAGCGCGTTGCTTGACGCCGCGGCGGGGAGCTAGCAGTTCACCGTAAGACCAGTTCGTGGCGGCAACGCGCTTCTGCGTGGCGGTGGTCCTGCGCAACCGCGGCGAGTGGGCGCAGGCCGAGCAGCTCGCCCGCTGCCTCCTCGACATGCCCGAATTGCCGGGCGCAGGGAAGCGCACGCGCTCGTCACCCTCGGGCTGATCGCCGCGGCGCGGGGTTCGACGAAGAAGGCGCGATCATTGCTGAGCGAGTCGCTCACGCTTGCGGGGCCAGAGTTAGAGCGCACGCCTGGCCGCGGGTCTGCAGACCATCTCGCCTTGACTCAGATGGCCTCTGGACTCGGACAGGCCTGTCGGGTACGTAAATCCATCCGTCATGCTGCTGGGGCGTATTCGTGGATGAGTCCGCCGAGGCGTGAAGGGCGCCATTATTCGTGTCGCGTCTCACGCGGCCGCTTGGTAGTACTCGTGCAGGAGTCCGCCGAGCCGATCACAGAACCTCGAGCTGGTGGCGGAGCACCATCAGCTCGACGTCTTTGACGTCCGGGCCACGACGGCTGCGAACAAGCAGGCCGAGCAGAGCCCGAACAGCGAGGTAGAGCAACGAGAAGAACATGCCACCGATCCTCGCAGCCCTCACCCAGAGACGACGCGACCGGAGTAATGGCACCCTTCACGCCGCAAGCCGAGCAGAAGCATCTCCGTCCGCGGCAGCACGGCGCAGCCGCAATGCCTGCACGAGTCCATTGTGATGGTCGCGCGAGAGCGGGATCAGGGCGGGGTGCGCTCGCTTCCCGCGCCGGCCTCGTAGCCGCCCAGACCGCGTCGGCGAGGACCAGCAGGTGGCACCCGACTCCAGTCGGGCTGCCCGCATACGGCCTCACGAAGAGCATCCGGCGTGACGGAACGCCTCCGATCGCCGACAACCGGCGCCCGTCGGACTGCACGAGCGCCCAGGTCATCCCGAGCTAGCCTCACGTACCGGCCAGGAGGCAACTCGCCGCGGCTGTCGCCCGATTCCGGGCTAGGATAGCCGGACAACCGGGCGGCACCTGGCAGCGGCATGTGCTCGGAGCAGCGGGCATCCCAGACGAGGAGGTCTTCGTATGGCTCAGTCGACGATCGATCCTACCTTCTACCGGACCGCTGCAGAGGCCGCGGCCGCTCCCGCCGAACAGCTCGCCTACGTGGTGGCCTTCGACCGGGCCGCGCAGAAGAACGACGCGATGACCGTCATCGACGTGAACCCGGCCTCCGACACCTACGGGCGGGTGGTCGGCTGGACCGACGTCCCCGCACTCGGTGACGAGCTGCACCACTTCGGCTGGAACGCCTGCAGCAGCGCGCTCAAGCACGAGGGCCACAACATGGACGGCCTCGCCCGCCGCTACCTCCTGGTGCCGGGCCTGCGCTCGTCGAACATCTACGTGTTCGACACCGGGTCGGACCCCCGCCAGCCGACGCTGGTCAAGACGATCGACGGTAAGACCCTGTCCGCAAAGGCTGGCTATTCCCGCCCGCACACCCTGCACTGCGGACCCGACGGGGTCTTCCTCACCTGCCTGGGCGGCGCCGAGGGCAACGACGACGGACCGGGCGGGATCGCGCTGCTCGATCACGAGACTTTCGACGTCCTGCGCGCCTGGGAGACCGACCGCGGGCCGCAGCACTTCCACTACGACGCCTGGTGGCACCTCAATCAGAACGTGCTGATCTCCAGCGAGTGGGGCAGCCCTTCGATGATCGAGGACGGCATCGTGCCGGAGCTGCTGCTGGGCCAGAAGTACGGCCACGCCATCCATTTCTGGGACCTCGCCGCCGGTAAGCACGTACAGCGCGTCGACCTGGGCGCCCAGTACCAGATGGCGCTGGAGGTCCGCCCGTCCCACGACCCCGGGGCGACCTGGGGTTTCGTCGGCGTCGTGATCTCCACCGAGGACCTGTCCGGTTCGGTGTGGCGCTGGTTCCGCGACGGCGACGAGTGGAAGGCCGAGAAGGTCATCACCATCCCCGCCGAGCCCGCCGAGCCGGACCTGCTCCCGCCCGCGCTGAAGCCCTTCGCTGCGGTGCCGCCGATCATCACCGACATCGACCTCTCGGTCGACGACAAGTTCCTCTACGTGTCCTGCTGGGGCACCGGCGAGATGAAGCAGTTCGACGTGTCGGACCCGGCGAACCCGAAGCAGGTGGGATCCGTGCGGCTCGGCGGCATCGTCAACCGCACCCCGCACCCGGCCAGGGCCGACATGCCGCTCTCCGGCGGGCCGCAGATGGTCGAGGTCAGCCGCGACGGCAGGCGGGTCTACTTCACCAACTCGCTGTACGGGGCGTGGGACGACCAGTTCTACCCGGACGGCGTCGGCGCCTGGATGGCCAAACTCGACGCCGACCCCGACGGCGGGCTGAGCATCGACGAGAGCTTCTTCCCGCACGGCGAGGAGTTCCGTGGCCTGCGTGTGCACCAGATCCGACTGCAGGGCGGCGACGCTTCGTCGGACTCGTACTGTTACAGCTGACGCTCACCCTCTCCGGCGATCTGGCGCGCGCCGAGCCCAAGCGGCTTCGCTACCGCCTCCTTCACGCACCCCACAGGGATACGGCGAGGACGCCCGTCGTACGCTTCTAGTCGTGACCGAGGCGGATCTTCGGACGAACCCGGACGCGCTGCCCGATGCCGAGCCACCGCGGATCGGTCGTTATCCCGTCAACGGGACGAGCCTGTACGCCGAGGTCCGAGGCGCGGGTCCGGCCGTGCTCCTGATCCACGCCGGTGCCGAGGATGCCGAGGGGTGGCGTCCGATCGCCGAGCGGCTGACCGGATTCACCGTCGTTACGTACGACCGCCGCGGCACCCTGCGCAGTGGTCGAGACGACTGGCCGGGTGGGGGTTCCGCCCAGCACGCCGACGACGCTGCCGGGCTCCTCGCGGCGCTCGGCCTCGACGATGCCTTGTTGTTCGGGTACAGCTCGAGCGGGAACATCGCGCTGCAGGTGGCGCTCCGCCACCCGGAGCTGGTACGCCGCGCCCTCGTCTACGAGCCGGGATACCTGCTTCTGGTCCCCGACCCCGAAAACATCCACCGCAGAATAGGCGAGGCGGCGGCCAAGCACCTGGCCGCCTCCTCGGACGATTGGGCTGGGGCGTATGCGGCGGTCATGCGCGCCCTCGCCCCCGCGTCGGAGGCGCCCCCACACGTGCCCCCCACGTCACCGCAACCGAGGGCGTGGTACGACGAGCGGGAGGGCCGCAACGCCGAAACCCTCTTTCTCGACGACATCCCGATCCTGACCGCGGAGCTCGTCGAGGAGGCCGTACTGGCGTCGGCCACGGTCGACATCCGGTTCTCCGTCGGGGCGAAGACAAGACCGATCTTCCGGGACATCGCGGTCCACCTGGCCGGCGTCCGCGGCGCCACGCCCGACGTCCTCGAGGGCGTCGGTCACTTCCTCTACTACCACCCGGACGTGTCGGCTGCATACGTCCGAGCTCAGAGTGGCGCGAGATAGGCCACCTTTCGAGCTTGCGTCCATCGCGAGCTCCTGGTGGCCCTCAACGGACGGTGCGGGGACTCGCTGGACAACGTTGTTGCGGTTGCACGTCGCGGGCGCCATCGGTCGCCCGGCAGGCGAGTCGTGCTCGCCCGAGGTCGCGGCCCAATCGAACGACCAGCCGCGCTAGCGAATGCGCCGACGGACGGCGCCGATATCGCTCACTTCGACGAAGCCCTTGTAGGGTGCCAAAATTAGAGTCCTGCCTGCAAATCGCTGATTTCTCGGAGTGCGCACCGAGTTTTGGCACCCCACAGGCCTGGCTCGACGCGAGGCTCGTCGAGCTGCCGCACGAGCACGCCGCGAGCGCCGTAACCCGCCGCCGCTTCGCGCAGCAGTGGTCCGAGTCCAATCCTCGTTTCCGAGTAGCGCACGCCGTCGCGAGCTACCTCGAACGAGAGGGAATCGCCCCACTCAGTGCCGGTGGCACCGTCTACTCGGACGAGCGGGAGATCCTCGACCAGGAGCGCGACTACTGGCGCCCACGCGTCGCCGTCCACTTCGGCGTGAAGTTGCTCCGGTGGGCGATGTTCGATTTCGGCCAAGGCACACCCCGCGTTCTGGTCGTCTTGAACCCGACAGCACGAAAGCAGACGCTTCGCGCCCTCGACATGCGGGCCACGGTCAACCGTGACGCGTTTTTCGACTTCCAGCACGGCGACGGCCGGCTGAAGTTGATCGAGCGACTGGCCGCCGCTTACCGCGCTGGCGAGCTCCCCGACTACATGCTCGAGTTCGTCGATGCGCTCATGACGCGGGTGAAGTCGAACCCGTCCTGAGCCACGGCATGTTCCGTGCGGACCGGCTGCCTGTCCCCAAGATCTGCCCCCAGATCGTCGCCTT
The DNA here is from genome assembly GCA_030854475.1 of Actinomycetota bacterium. Classification (GTDB taxonomy): domain Bacteria; phylum Actinomycetota; class Thermoleophilia; order Gaiellales; family Gaiellaceae; genus JALYTD01. The sequence goes on along the minus strand of JALYTD010000040.1, from coordinate 15,082 downwards.
AGCGCCCACTGGAGCAGACGATGATGAAGGACGCCTATTCAAGCCGTTTCTGGACGCTCTCTATGAGCCGAAACCATCGATGCCCTCCTGTTCAAGGAGGTGCTCGATTATACCAAACCAGGCAACAGAACATGCAGATTTGCAGGTATTTTAAGCCCTCTGACGGACTCGAACCGTCGACCCCCTCCTTACCATGGAGGTGCTCTCTCGCTGCAGCACTTGGCGGGGAAAGCCGAAGCCGCTGAGCAGCCGAAGTTGTGGCGTGGCTGGGTGGGGCGTCGTACATCGACGATGGCTTCGCTAGGGGCATCGGTGGACTATTTGGAACTCCACCGGCTCTTTGGAACTCGCCCTCCTCGTAAGCCCCCGCAAAGCGGGGCTTTTTGTTTCATCCCACCGCCGACTTGAGAACGACGCACCCGGCGTAACTCACGTCGTTCCCATCCGGTGCCCTGGCAAAAACGATGAAAGCTCCGCCTTCGTCAATCGTCCATTCCACCGTGTGTCCGCTGAGCGATGAGGGTCCGCCGGTCAGCGATGCGTTTCCTCCGAGCAGCGAAGCCTCCGTCGGCGTGAAGCCGAGGTGGGTCCGAACAGCCTCACCCTTCGCAACCAAGACGTGGGGCACCTGCGGCTGGTCGCACGTGGGCGTGGCTGCGTCTGCGCAGATGCCCTTTTCGCCGTTGCTTCACACAGAGCTGGGAGCAGAGGCTGTCGACCCGCTCATGGTCGCTTCATGTCTCCCCCTTACGGTCGGAGGCCCGATTCGAGAAGGAGGAGAACGATGGTCACGAAGCGATTTCTGATCGCGGTCACGGGCGGTATCACGTTGACTCTCGCTGTTGCCGGCTTCAGCGCGGCGCAGGCCTCGCAGGGCCAGTCCGCTCGGCAGGGCGGGGTTCCGATTCCGAATCCGCCTCCGCCGCGAGACTTCGTCCGAACGATCGACAACGAGTACATGCCCCTTAAGCCCGGGACCGTGCTTCGGTACCGGGGCAAGAAGGACGGCCAGCCGTCGAGCGTCAAGTACGTGATCACGCGTGAGACGAAGACGATCCAGGGCGTCCGCTGCGTGGTCGTCCACGACACCCTGAGCATCAACGGCCAGCCGGAGGAAAGGACGATCGACTGGTTCGCACAGGACAAGCGCGGGAACGTCTGGTACTTCGGAGAGGACTCGTTCGACCTCGTGGGCGGCACATGGGTTCGGAGCGACGGCTCCTGGCAGGCGGGAGTCGATGGTGCCGTGGCCGGAATCGCGATGGAGTCCGATCCGCGCGTCGGCGACACGTATAGACAGGAGTACTACGCCGGGCACGCTGAGGACATGGCCAAGGTCCTGCGCACGGAAACCTCCGTGACCGTGCCCTACGGCAGCTTCCGCGAGGTGCTGAAAACGAAGGACTGGACGCCGCTCGACACCAAAAGGGCCGAGCACAAGTTCTTCGCCGAGGGCATCGGCGAGGTTCGCTCGGTGATGGTGAAGGGTGGATCCGACTACGAGAATCTCGTCTCGGTCGAGCGCTGACTAACTAGACGAGGGTCGGCTTGAGGCGGCGCGCACTCGGTGGGCGCGCCGCCTCAGCGGCGCTGCAGCTCGAGAATCTTTCGCGTTTTGGCTCGCCTCCCAGGACCGCGCAACCCCATTTCGCATCTGCCGTGGAGTCCTTAGGCATGAGCGAAGGGCCGCCCGCCATCGGACGGCCCTTTCGCTCGCGTTTCGGATTTAGTTCGTCAGGAGCGCCTGCGCCTGTGCGTGACAGTCGCTCGCACGGTGCACCGACGCTGCCTCGATCGTCAGGACCCCCAAGGCCCCTTGGGCCTGGATGTGCCAGGAGTCCCCGGCGGGCGCCGCCGGTAGGTTGATCTGGCCCCCGGGCGCCAGCGCGTAGTAGTTTGGGTTCGCGGCCCCGCTCTCGACGAACACGTTCGCGTCGCTCCCCGAATCGTTGTAGATCTTGAACGTGCCGTTGTTCGCCAACGTGGCTGGGCACGCGTACGACAGTCGCAGGAAGCCGCCCATCGGGGGCCCAAGGAAGAGGTGAACCCCGGGGGCCTCGGCGATCGCCTGACCCGTCGCCTTTCCTCCGCCCTGGACGAATCCAGTCGAGTCGATCCCGTCGAGCTTGTCGGAGTCGTTGACCTTGCCGGCGATGTCCGAGGCGCCGACGCAACCACCGCACACGAGATCGCCGCCGAGGAAGACCTTGTCCTGGAAGTAACCGGCGAACCCGGTTCCGGTGTTGTCTCCAAAGATCGCGTTGCCGTTACTGCCGGCCCGACCGGCCACGCCATAACCGCCGGTACTGTCGTTCTGGCCGTAGACACCGCTTGCGCCGAACGAGTTCGAGATGCCCTGGACGCCGTTGCCGCCCTTGCTCGAGCCTCCCACGCCGTTGCCGTTGCCCGAGTTCGCGCCCAACAAAGCGGCGTTCGTTGCAGAGGCCGACGTGAACGATCCGCCGGCGCCGGTGCCCCTGTTGATCCCGCGCACGGTCGGGAACGGCGAGGTGTTGACGCCGGCGAAGGCGCCGGCGGTCGGTCCCGTGTCGTCGTTCCGCACCTGCAAGTGCGTGTCTTTGGTTTTGCCGACCAGCAGTGTGTGGCCGTCAACCGTGTTCGTGACGCCGAGATTGAAAATTCCGCCGATACCGGTGCCGGCGATGGCGGCACTAGCGGCGAGAACCATTGCGGCGCCAATGCCACCGGCGACTGCTCCCTTGAGAAACTTACTCATACCCTCCTCCTCGGTTGAAAATGACCCGCGCTCCCAGCCAACGTGACAGAAGGACGCGCGCTTTACAAGACTGAGCCCCATCCAGCTTTCTTCCCTGCGCTAATCGCTCCGCCGAGGGATGGCGCGCGCCCCGCGCAAGAGCCGATGATCACTGCGTAACGTTGAAATCAGGCGGAGCGGCCACGCCGACCAGACCCATTGGAGGACGGCGTGACGCAGCACCAACCTGACGCACCAGGCGACACGGCGAACCTCCCCTGCCTCGCAAGGAGGTGAGATCGTGGTGAAGCTCTACGACGTGTCGCGAGAAGAGGGCCAGACGATGGCCGAGTACGGCGTCGTCCTGGCAGTGATGTGCCTCGGAGTGATCGCGGCGATGACGCTGCTTTCCGACAACGTTCGCAAAGCGTTCACGTTCATCGCTGGATTGCTTCCCGGCTGATGATTCGCAACTTCGTCCTCACCCTGAGCCCGCGCGAGACGCGGATGCTTCGCTGGAGCGCGGCTGCCTCGGTGGCCGCACTCTGGTTCGCTTTCGCCTGGCGCGATCTCTGGGTTTTGCTCCTTGTCCCGATGATCGCCGGTTGGTTCCTCTTTCTCGTCTTCCGCGGGCGCCGCGATAGCGGACATCCCCTGGAAGACGAGGAAGAGCCCGACTGGTACTAAACGAACTCGATCGCGGCGCTAGCATTCCCCGGCGCGGCGCCGTGGCCGAGTGGTTAGGCAGAGGCCTGCAAAGCCTCGCACACCGGTTCGACTCCGGTCGGCGCCTCTCCCCACACCTAGGGACTGACGTTGGCGCAGATCACCGAGGCCCCCACGTCCAGCGACGTGTTGTAGTTCGACGGGTCGAGCGCTTCGGCCTTGACGAACCAGCCGTACGGGCGCCGGCCGCCAGTGGGCGGGTAGTCATAGGCCGGCTCGCTGTTGACGATGACCGCCTCCTTGCCCGCCGCGCCCGTCAGCACCGAGCCGCCGCCGCCGAGCGGCATCTTGCCCGGCGAGCAGCTGATCGTGAGTAGGCGCACCTTCCGGACGACCGCGTCGTGAGGCGTCTGGTCTGAGAGAAACTCGTAGCCGCCGACCCTGTTGCCAGCGCCCGAGGCGAGCGCGCCGGCGCCGACGCAACCGGAACAGTCGAGCTGGCCGCCGACATGGACCTTGCCCGTGAAGTAGCCGGACCACCCGACACCCGTGGTGTGGTCGCCGTACACGGCGATCCCGCCGTCGCCGGTGCTCCGGCCGGCAACCCCGTACCCGCTCGTGCTCGTGTTCTCCCCGTAGACGCCGCTTGCGCCGGTGTCGACCGAACTGCCGTAGATGCCGTTGCCGCCCTGCGCGAGGCCTTCCACGATCCCGCCCGACCCGTTCGAGCCGCTGAGGCTGAGCGGGACCTGGTTCCGCAGGAAGCTCGTCGCGTCGAGGCCGTCGAGCAGGTCCGAGTTCAGAGAGGCGACCTTGCCGGAGCTCGGGGTGACCGCGAACGGCGCCTTGCCGGCGAGCACGCTGAACGCCGCCGCTGGACCGCCGCCGTTGTTGCGGGCGTAGATCGCGGCCGCCTTCGAAGAGTTCGTGTAGCCGGCGATGCCCTGCGAGCTCGCAGCGGCGCCGCTGTTTGCCACGTTCAGCTGGGGCCCCGCGGTCGTGCCGCTGAGCCCGCTCGTGCCGTCGACCGTGTTCGACTGGCCGAGATTGAAGATACCGCCGACGCCGGTGCCGGCCAGGGCCGCGGTCGCCGTCATCACGACCGCGGCACCGATGCCGCCGACGAACGCTCCTTTGAAGAATCCCTTGCTCATCTCAGCTCCCTCGGATCGTGTGCCCGCTCGACGCGGTTGCGCGTGTCATTTGTCCCCGCACACGCGCCGTTCCAGCGTAACCGTCTCGCTGAGAAGTTCAAGGCCGCTCGCAGGTACGCGGAAACGGTGATGGCTGATGCGCGTTTCCGCGGATGGCGGCCGCTCGCCTCGGGGATGACGGAGGGAGTCGTCGTCGCGGGTGACCGCGCACAACGGTTCGATCGGGTTCGACAGCACAGAGGGACGCGGGACGACCTTCCGGGTCACGTTGCCGCTTGCCGCGGCGCGCGAGGCCGCTGCTTAGAAGACTCGCGAGCGCTGCCGGCTCAGGAACCAGCCGTGGCGACTGGCGTTTCGGCACGTCAGGCCCATGATTCGGGACGTGCAGGCGAACCCGCCGCCACGCCACGTCTTGCCGTAGCGCAGTACCCGTGCGTTCGAGCTGTAGACGCTGTCACTGACGCAGCCGACCCGCGCCCGGCCGGTACGGCGCATGTTGACTGAGCCGCCCCAGTCGAACTGGCAGTTGCGCGGTTTTGGCGGCTTGGGCCGCAGGCCGCTCCCGATGTCGCACCGCAGCTCGCCGCTGCCGTACATGCAGTAGATGTTCTTCGAGGGGGTGCGGAAGCTGACGAACGCCTTCGACTGCGCGCCGGCGGCGGCGGTGAGGCCGAGCGCGAGGAGGGTCCCTGCGACGACGACGGCGGCGGCGCTCGTCTTCACGGTCTTGAAGCTACTACGCAACCGGTCGCCGGCAAAGCCGGTTTTACCGGACGACCTCGGCGCGGGCTGCTGCTGCGGCCTCGTAGATGCGGTCGATCACGTCTGCAATCTCCACGACGTGCTCGACCTCGGGGTCGAAGCCCCCGTCTCCGGCTAGCCGCTCCGCCCACTCGATCGCGACTCGGCCCGCCCAGTCGTCGGGCGGCTCGGCGATCGTTTGGTGGTCATGCCCTCGGTACCGCTCGGCTATGAACTTGTGGTACGACCCGTTCAGGTTCCGCAGCGACGCGCCACCCTCGCTGCCGTAGAAGCTGGACCCGATCACGGCGTCGCGCCCGGCGTGGAGATGCCACGAGCAGGCGATTCGGACGACGGTGCCGGCGGCGAGCTGAAGCTCCGCCACGGCGTAGTGCTCGACCGGCTCGCCGAAGAGGTTCGCGTCGACGCGATCGACCTGCGGCCAGTCGAGAGTCCAGAGCGCGAGGTCGACGAGGTTCGTGCCGAGGTCGATCAGGCAGCCGCCGCCCGAGACCTCGGGCTCGTAGAACCAGGTGTTGATCGGGCCGTGCGCATTGTGAAAGACGAGCTCCGCGGCAAAGAGCTCGCCCAGCTCGCCTCTCTGCGTGAGCTCCCGAATCGCCCTGGCGCCAGCGATCCATCGGTGCGCCAGGTCGACGCCGAGCAGCCGGTCCGCGTCACGGGCTGCCCGGACGACCCTCGCGGTCTCGGGGGCGGTGCGCCCCAGCGGCTTCTGGCAGAAGACGGCGAAGCCGCGCTCGAGCGCGGCGATCGCCTGCTCGGCGTGCAGCGCGCTAGGAGTCGCGATCACCACGCCGTCGAGCTCTTGGTCGAGCAGCTGCTCGTAGGAGTCGACGAGCGGCAATCCGTCCGCATCCGGCAGGGCCGGGTCGTAGACGGCGGTCACCTCGGCGACCCCGTCCGCTGCCACGCGCTCGAGGCGGTGGCGGCCGATCCAGCCGACCCCAGCGAATCCGAGCCGCGGCTTCACCGCGTCAACCCACGGGAGGTGAGCTCCTGCGTGGCCGCTTCGACCCGATCGGTTGGGCTCTGCCCGGCGGCCCAGTCCGCCCAGGTCGCCAGGCCGTCGGGCCGTCCGACTTGCGCCTCGAAGCCGAGCTGCTCGTGCGCCAGGGACGTGTCGGCGAAGCAGTGGCGGATGTCTCCAACGCGATACTTCTCGGTCACCTCCGGCTCGATCTCCTTGTCGAGCAGGCGGGCCAGCTCGTGTGCGAGCCCGAGAATGGAGATGCCTTCGCCGCTGCCGACGTTGATCGCGTGGCCCGCGGCCTCGCTTCGCTCGAGCGCCAGCCGGCACGCGCGCGCGACGTCCTGGACGGCGACGAAGTCGCGTCGCTGCGCACCGTCCTCGAACACGAGCGGCCGCCGCTCGTTCAGGAGGCGCGAGGCGAAGATCGCGAGGACGCCCGTGTAGGGGTTCGAGAGCGCCTGGCGTGGTCCGTAGACGTTGAAGAACCGGAGCGCGGTGGTGGGGACGCCGTACGCGGTGCCGTAGAGGAGGCAGAGCCGCTCCTGGTCGTACTTCGTGACGGCGTAGACCGAAGCGAGCGAGGGCGGCTTGGCCTCCGGCGTCGGCACGGCGGCCAGTGTCTCCCCGCCGGGCCCCCGGGGCTCCCATTCGCTGCGCGCAAGCTGTTCCGGGCTCCGTTCCAGGGGCGGGGCGATCGTGCCGTCCTCCAGCGCGTAGGCGCCCTCGCCGTAGATGCTCATGCTCGATGCCACGACGAGCCGCTCGACGGGGTGGTCGAGCAGCGCCTGGAGGAGGACCCCGGTGCCATAGGTGTTCTCAGCCACGTAGTCGGAGATCTCGTACATGCTCTGGCCGACTCCCACTCGCGCGGCCAGATGGACGACGGCGTCCACGCCGGCGAGCGCTCGACTGATCGCCTCGGCATCCCGCACGTCGCCAACGATCAGCTCGGCCTCCTCACTTAGGTACTCGGGACGTTGGGTGTCCCCGTGCACTTGGCCGACGAGGCTGTCCAGCACGCGCACCTCGTCGCCCGTCTCGAGTAGCTGGTCGACGAGGTGGGAACCGATGAAGCCTGCGCCGCCGGTGATCAGGATCGTTCGCGCCATTCGCCCGAAACCTAACGGTTGTCCCGGCCTGCTACTCGGGGCCGGAAGACGAGCTCGATGCTGTGCTCTGTCCGGACCTACTCGGCGAGGCGCCGGCGCCACAGCTCGCCGGCGTCCCTGCCTTCAGGTGTGGCGAGAAAATGTTCGAGCGGCACGTGAACGAAGGCGGCACGAGCCTGGGCGAGAATCTCGTTGCCGTCGACGATCTCTCCGCTCACGTAGATGCGCCGGCCGCGCTCGTCGTCGACGCGCGAGATGCCCAGGAACTCAGTATTGATCGCGATGGGGCGGCGGAAATGCACGAACAGCCTGCCCGTCACGCAAGGGAAGCGGTACCAGCTCGCCAGGAGCCCGCAGACCTCGTCGAGCGCGGCCGAGACGATCCCGCCGTGGACGAACCCGGGCCCGCCCTGATGGCGCTCGTCGAACTGGAGGTAGGCCTCGTACTCCCGCGCCCCTGCTTCGGTTGGCTGGGGCAGGTGCAGGCCGGCAGGGTTGTCTCCGCAGCCCCAGCAGGCCGGATCGTGGTGCGGCGGAATCTGTAATCCGCTTGCGCCCTCACTCATAGACCCGGTCCACCCCCTCGGGGGGAATGCGAGCACCCCAAGAAACACGATACCGGCCCGAGGCGTTCGCTGTTGCTCTGTTTGGCAACAAAGCTGTCACGACATCGTCGCGGCACACCACGTCTCGCACCTCACCGCATGCCGCCGCGCTCGTGGTGCGCCTTGAAGAACTCGCGCGAGCCAGCCGTGGCCATGGCCGCCGAGGCGGAGATCTCGAGCGCCAGTGTTGCCGCAGCCACGATCTGAGCGAAGCGGTACACCTTGCCGGGGCCCGCGCAGCCCATCAGCTCCAGCCACGAGCGTGCATAGGGCAGCGTCGTCCCGCCGCCGACCGTGCCGACCTCCAGTCCGGGCAGACGGATCGAGCAGTGAATCCCCCCGTCCGCGCGGTGACCGGTGCCGTGCGCCATCGAGCTGGTGCCGACCATGCCGAGGTCCTGGCCGGTAGCCGCGAACAACGCGGCGATTGCCGAAGCCGGGGTGAACGCCACGGACTGCATGCCGGAGGCGACCGCGCCGTGCGTCCCCGCCCACGAGAGCTCCAGGAGGTCGTCGACGGTCGTCCGCAGCACACGCCGAACTGCCTCTTCCGAGAGCGTTGCCTCGGCGATCACGGTCTTGCCGTGCCCACCGCGCTCGAAGTAACGGTGCGAAGGCTTCTTGTCGCCGCCCATGTTCGCTTCGAGCATCGCGCGCTCCGGCTGCACGGGCGCGCGCTCCATCACGTAACCCATGTTCAGCGCATAGGAGTTGCGGGTCATCATGTTCGGCCCGCATGCATCTCCGGTCGTGAACGCCCACATCACGTGGCACATCGGCCCAACAACGTGCGTCTCGACCTCCCTCAGCTTGGCGTATTTCGACAGCGCCTCGTCCGCCTCGACGCGCTCGGCGAGCCACCGCCTCATCTCGGCGACATGCGCGTCCAGGAACCGCGACAGCGTCACGGCTTCCTCGGTCGTCTTGCAGACGAAGCACGAGGCCCGGGTCATGCGGTCGCGCAGCACGAAGGTCCGGAACCCGCCTGATTCGCCTGCCGCGCGCGCGCCCCGGTAGAGCGACGCCGAGAGACCGCCCTCGGTATGCGCGAGCGGGACGTACACGCGTTCCTGTTCGCGGCCGGTCTCGACGATACGCCCGATCGGCTCGTCGAGCTCGTATTCCCCGAGCGAGATCTCGAGCGGCCCGATCACCGAGACCGGCACAACGGCCACGCCGGTCAGGGCCTCGTTGGCCCTGGAGAACGGCTGCAGGTCGTGAGAGAAGACCTCGCCGTCCTGCGTCAGCTTGCGCAGCTCGTCCTGCCGGGCCCTGATCGATCCCGGGTCGTTCTTGCGCGGCCACCGGCGAAGCTCCATGTACGGGAGCTTATTGCGGAGACCGCTAATCTCCCGCGCGATGGCGACCGGGGAGCTGACGAAGAAAGAGCAGGGAGGACGCGAGGAGTACGCGGGCGTACTGCGGTTCTACGAGCTGGCCAAGAAGCAGGAGTGGCAGGTGCGGGATCTGCCGTGGGACGAGTTGCCCCTGCTTCCCGAGACGACGAAGGGCTCGCCGGAGAAGCGTGCACGCCGCAACGACGTCTGGCGGTCGGTCGTGACGCAGCAGCTCCAGGCGGACGAGCTCGCGTGCGAGATGTCCTCGCAGCTCCTGAACATCGCCCCCGATCCGGAGGCCAAGCTCTACTACTCGACGATGGTGCAGGACGAGTCACGCCACACGGAGGCGTGGCTGAAGCTCGCCGAAGCCGTGGGCGGCACGGCCGAGCGCGACCCGCATCTCGACACGCTCGCGCACATGACGCTGGAGGCCGACACGCTCGAAGAGAAGGTGTTCGTGATGCAGGTCTTCTACGAGCGCCTGATCATCGGCCGCTTCCGCCTGATCGCCCGCTCGTCGCGCGGGACCGTGCTCGAAGACATCTGCAACCGGCTTGCCACCGACGACGGCATCCACCACGGGGCGGGCGTGGCCTACGAGCGCGTCCTGCTGGAGAACGCGCCGAAGGAGACGAAGCAGAAGCTCGTCGACGCCGCCAACCGGATGCTGCCGGTCTTCGCTGCGCACGCCATGTGGCGGCCGCGCGAGCGTGCCTGGATCGGCGGTGCCATGCACGATCGGGACATCCAGCGGTTGCGGGAGGATCTCGAGCTCGGGATCCGGCTGGCCGCGTCCCTCGGCGTCGACGTCAGCGACGTCGAGATGCCGTTCAAATAACCCTCGTGGCCGCCACTGTCATGGAGGGGCCTCCGCTGGCCCAGCGGATCCGGGCCGAAGTCGCGGAGGAAGTGCGCCAACTCGGCAGGCTGAGCCTGTCCACGATTCAGGTCGGGGACGATCCCGCGTCGACGATCTACCTGCGCCGCAAGCACGAGGCCGCCCAGGAGGTTGGAATCGAATCCGACGAGCGCAAGCTGCCCGCGGAGACCTCGAAAGACGAGTTGCTCAGCGTCGTCTCGGAACTGAACGCGGACGACTCGGTCGACGGCATCCTGGTCCAGCTCCCGCTGCCCGACCACATCGACGAGGCGCGGGTGATCCGCGCCCTGGCTCCGGTCAAGGACGTGGACGGGCTCCATCCTCTGAACGCCGGCCACCTCTACCTCGGCCGGCCGACACTCGTACCGGCGACGCCTCTCGGCGTGCTGGCTCTACTGGCCGAGCATCGGATCGAGCTCCAGGGCGCGCGCGCCGTCGTCGTCGGGCGCAGCGACCTCGTCGGTAAGCCGGTGGCGCACCTGTTGCTCCAGGCGAACGCGACGGTGACGATCTGTCACTCGCGGACGGCCGACCTTGCTCGGCACACCCTGGATGCCGAAGTGCTCGTCGCCGCGGTCGGTGTTCCGGAGATCGTCACCGCCGACATGGTCAAGCAGGGCGCGGTGGTCGTCGACGTTGGCATCAACAGGACGGAAGCCGGCCTGGTCGGCGACGTCGATCCGGATGTAGCGCAGCGGGCCGGTTTCCTCACGCCGGTGCCGGGAGGCGTCGGCCCGATGACAATCGCGATGCTGCTTCGCAACACGGTTCGTGCGGCCATGTATCGCCGTGGCCTCCTTGCGTTCCCGCAGGGGTGACGTTATCTTTCGGCCGCTTCATGTAGGTCGACGGCTCGGTGCCTGGGCCGTCGTTCTTTGTTGTACGAAGGGAGAAGTAGTTGGCTCAGGGCACCGTTAAGTGGTTCTCGAACGAGAAGGGCTACGGCTTCATCGAGCGTGAAGGTGGCGAAGACGTCTTCGTCCACTTCTCCGCGATCACGATGGAGGGTTACAAGTCGTTGACCGAGGGTCAGCTGGTGGAGTTCGACGTCGTGCAGGGCGACAAGGGCCTGCAGGCGGCAAACGTCCAAGCCGCCGGCTAACCCGTTTCGGAGTTGAGTTTCGCGGGCCCCGAAAGGGGCCCGCTTTACGTAACGGGGGAAACCATGTTTCCCCCGTTAGCCCCCTTCTTCGACGGCTTTCCGACTCGGGTCTCGGCTCCCGCCGGGCAAAGCCCGGCTCCGCCGGCCGCTGAAAGCACGCGGGTTCTCTGCGCGGGAGACCGCCAAGGCTGCGACCAAACTGAGCCACGAGCGAAATTTGGGAGGATGATTCGGTGGCGATCTCGAGGGATGAAGTCCTGCACGTCGCGCGTCTGGCTCGGCTCGAGCTGGGGGAGGAGGAGCTCGACCGGCTCGGTGCCCAGCTGAACGCGATTCTCGAGGCGGTCGGGAAGGTGTCGGAGCTCGACCTGAGCGACGTCGAGCCGACGGCGCATCCACTGGAGCTGGTCAACATCTGGGCTCAGGACGAGCCCCGGCCGTCACTCCCGGTTGACGAGGCGCTGGCAAACGCACCGGACCGGGACGGCAACTTCTTCCGCGTGCCGGCGAAGTGAGCGAAAGTCACACCTCCGGCACGTTCCCGGCACAGACACGTGCGTCTTTGATCGATAGCGTGAACCGCCGAGGGCGGAGGGCAGCGGCCCCACCCAAGGGTGGGGGTGTGGGGACATGGCTCCGCGGGGCACGGCTGCTCGGGGCTCGGTTGTGATCGACACTCTGCGACTGACTGCGGAGGAGGCCGCCGGGCTGCTCGAGCGCAACGAGGTCTCCGCCGCCGAGCTGCATCGCGCCTACCTCGACGCTGCCGCCGAGCGCGACGACGAGCTGCACTGCTACCTGCGCACCGTTGACGAGGCTGACCGTGACGGCGTGCCGATCGCCTTCAAGGATCTTGTCTCCACGCGCGGGGTCGAGACCACCGCGGCCTCGAAGATCCTGGCCGGCTACCGGCCCGTCTTCGACGCAACGGTTGCCGCTCGCTGCCGGGACGCGGGCCTGCCGCTGCTGGGCAAGACCAACATGGACGAGTTCGCGATGGGCTCGTCGACCGAGAACTCGGCGTACGGGCCGACGCGAAACCCCTGGGATCCGGACCGCGTTCCCGGCGGCTCCTCGGGCGGGTCGACCGCCGCCGTCGCGGCCGGTCTCGCTCCCTGGGCGCTCGGCTCGGACACCGGCGGCTCGATCAAGCAGCCGGCCGCTCTCTGCGGCGTCGTCGGTCTGCGCCCGACCTACGGCTCCGTCTCCCGCTACGGCGTCGTCGCGTTCGCGTCGAGCCTCGACCAGATCGGCCCGATCACGAAGACGGTGCGGGACTGCGCACTGCTGTATCGAATCATCGCGGGTCGCGACCCCGCCGACTCCACGACGGTGGAGCTCCCCGAGCCGGTCGAGCTGCCGGCAGCCGAAGACCTGAGGGGTCTCAAGCTCGGCGTCCCCAAGGAGCTGAACGAGACCGAAGGGATCGAGCCCGCGGTCAGCGAGCGGGTCAACCAGGCAATCGAGCTCGCCCGCGAGCTGGGCGCCGAGGTCGCCGAGTGCAGCCTTCCGCGCTCGGTCGAGTACGGGATGCCCTGCTACTACCTGATCGCACCGTCGGAGGCCTCGTCGAACCTGGCCCGCTACGACGGTGTTCGCTACGGACACCGCGCGGCCGCCAACGGCGACGTGCGCGCCCTCTATTCGCGCACACGCGCCGAAGGCTTCGGCGACGAGCCTAAGCGGCGGATCATGCTCGGCACCTACGCGCTCTCGGCCGGCTACTACGAGGCCTTCTACGGCCAGGCGCAGAAAGTGCGGACGCTGATCAAGCAGGAGCACGAGGCGCTGTTCGGCCGCTTCGACCTGCTCGTCAGCCCGACTTCTCCCACGGTCGCGTTCCGCCTCGGCGAGCGGACCGAGAACCCGCTCGCGATGTACCTGTCCGACGTGCTGACGATCCCGTCGAACCTGGCCGGCCTGCCCGGGCTCTCGATCCCCTGTGGCCTCTCGGACGGCCTGCCGGTCGGCCTCCAGTTGATCGGCCCGCAGTTCAGCGAGAACACGCTCTTTCGCGCGGGACATGCGCTGGAACGCGCGCTGGGGTTCGACTACGTGCCGGAGCGGCTCAGGTGACGTGGGAACCGGTGATCGGCCTCGAGATCCATGTTCACCTGAAGACGCGGACGAAAATGTTCTGCCGCTGCGCCGTCGGTGCGCTCGACGATCCCAACACGCGCACGTGCCCGGTCTGCCTGGCCCACCCCGGCACGCTGCCGGTGCCGAACGCGAAGGCGGTCGAGTGGACGATCCTGCTGGGCCTGGCCCTCGGCTGCGAGATCGCCGAGCGAGCCGTCTTCCACCGCAAGCACTACTTCTATCCCGACCTGCCCAAGGGGTACCAGATCTCCCAGTACGACGAGCCGCTGTGTGTGAACGGCAAGTTCGTCGTGCCGGGCCCGGACGGCGACACGGTGGTGGGCATGCACCGGGCGCACCTCGAGGAGGACGCGGCGAAGACGGTGCACGTGGGCGGCGCGGAGGGACGGATCCACGGAGCCGAGGCCTCCCTTGTCGACTTCAACCGGGGCGGGACGCCGCTCGTGGAGATGGTCACCGAGCCCGACCTCCACTCGGCCGACGACGCCAGGCGCTTCCTCCAGCTCTTGCGCCAGACCGTCGTCGAGCTAGGGATCTCCGACGCTGAGATGGAGAAGGGCTCGCTCCGGTTCGACGTCAACGTCTCCGTGCGTCCCGAGGGCTCGGACGAGCTGCGTACGCGCACCGAGCTGAAGAACATGAACTCCTTCGCCTTCGCGGCGCGCGGCATCGAGCGTGAGATCCAGCGTCAGGTCGAGATCTACGAGGGCGGGGGAGAGGTCGAGCAGGAGACGCTGCACTTCGACCCTAACCGTGAGGACGCGCCGCCGCTGCGCAGCAAGGAGGAGGCGCAGGACTACCGGTACCTGCCCGAGCCCGATCTCGTTCCGATCGAGCCGCCGCGTGAACTTGTGGAGCGGCTGCGCGCGGAGCTCCCCGAGTCGCCGACCGCGCGGATCGATCGGTTCCGGTCCGACTACGAGCTGTCCTTCTACGACGCGGATGTGCTCAACGCGACCCTGGGCCTGGCGCGCCTGTTCGAGGCCGTGGTCGAGGCCGGCGCCGACCGGAAGACGGCATCGAACGTGCTCCAGAACGAGTTCGCCGCCGCGGGAGTCGACCCCGCCGCGGTCAACCCCGCGGAGTTGGCGAAGGTGCTCGAGGCGCGCGCAAACGATTCGATCCGGCGCGACGCTTTCATGGAGGCTCTCGGCGCGAGCGGGGACGATGACTTCTCGGCTGACCCGTACCTCGGCGAGACGATGGTCGACGACGCCTCCGAGCTCGACCCCGTCATCGACGCTGTGCTCGCCGAGAATCCGGGCCAGGTAGCGGCCTACCGCAACGGCAAGGAGGGGCTGCTCGGCTTCTTCGTGGGCCAGGTGATGCAGCGGACGGACGGGAAGGCGAATCCGAAGATCGTCAACGAGCGGCTGCGGGAGAAGCTCGGCGCCTGATTCAAGCTCTCCGGCGTCCCAGCCGAAAACAAGCGTGCTATGCCGACCTGCCGCCCCAGGTCTGCTGCGGCGCTCGCAATCGTCCTCGCAGCACTCGTGCTCGTGCCCCCGGCTGCCGGAACCGGCAGGCCGGGCGTTGCCGCGCTCCAGGTGGCGCTGCGACACAAGGGTTTCTACGCCGGCACCGTCGACGGGATGCTCGGCCCCGCGACGAAGCGGGCCGTGCGGCGCCTGCAACGGCAGGCCGGGCTTCGGCCCGACGGTGTCGTCGGGCCTCGCAC
>JALYTD010000021.1 GCA_030854475.1 Actinomycetota bacterium | reverse complement strand
GGCACGAATGGCATCGACAAATGGCAGTAAGAACGGAAAGGTGCGCCAGGACGTCAAGGTCCGCGTCGCGCTGATCGGCGTCGGCAACTGCGCCAACTCGCTCCTGCAGGGAGTCGAGTACTACAAGGATTCGCCCGACGACCAGTTCGTCCCGGGCCTCATGCACGTCAACCTCGGCGGGTACCACATCAGCGACATCGAGTTCACTGCGGCGTTCGACGTCACCGTCGACAAAGTCGGCAAGGATCTCTCCGAGGCGATCTGGGCGCACCCGAACGACACGATCAAGTTCGCCGACGTGCCGAAGACCGGCATCACGGTCTCGCGCGGCATGACGCACGACGGCCTCGGCAAGTACATCTCGCAGGTCGTCGAGAAGGCGCCGGGCGAGACGTCCGACATCGTCGGGATCCTCAATGAGACGAAGACCGACGTCGTCGTCAACTATCTCCCGGTCGGCTCCGAGGCCGCGACGAAGTGGTACGCCGAGCAGATCCTCGAGGCGGGCTGCGCGATGGTCAACTGCATGCCGGTCTTCCTCGCGCGCGAGCACTACTGGCAGGGCCGCTTCGAGGAGAAGGGCCTGCCGATCATCGGCGACGACATCAAGTCGCAGGTCGGTGCGACCATCACGCACCGAGTGCTCACGTCGCTCTTCCGGGAGCGCGGCGTCCACCTCGACAAGACGATGCAGCTGAACGTCGGCGGCAACTCCGACTTCCTCAACATGCTCGAGCGCACGCGTCTCGAGTCGAAGAAGATCTCGAAGACGAACGCGGTCACGTCGATGCTCGACTACGACATGGGCGCGGAAAACGTCCACGTCGGCCCGTCCGACTACGTGCCGTGGCTGACCGACCGCAAGTGGGCGTTCATCCGGCTCGAGGGGACGTCGTTCGGGGACGTGCCGCTCAACATCGAGCTCAAGCTCGAGGTGTGGGACTCGCCCAACTCGGCCGGCATCGTGATCGACGCGGTCCGGATGGCGAAGCTGGCGCTGAACCACGGCGTCGCGGGCGCGCTCGAGGGCCCGAGCTCGTACCTGATGAAGTCGCCCCCGAAACAGATCGTCGACGACGAGGCGTACGAGGCGACCGAGAAGTTCATCAAGCAGTACGCGCGTAAGACGGCCAAGAAGCCGGCCGCAGCCACCGCCTAGCGCCTCTCCGTACCAGGGAACGCCCTGCACGCGGCGAAACGGGAAATCCCGTGCCGCTCAGGGCGTTTCTCGGTCTGCTCGCCCTCGCCGCGGCCCTGTCCTTTCCGGCCGGGTCCTATGCGGCGGGGAGCGCCCGCGTGGCCGCACTTCAAGTCGCGCTGAAGGCCCGTGGGCTGTACGGCGGGCCTGTCGACGGATATTCGGGGCCTGGAACGCGACGTGCGATCCTGCGCTTCCAGCGCCACAGGCATCTCGCGGTGGACGGCGTCGTCGGCCCGCACACCCGACGAGCGCTCGGCCGCCTCGGTCGTCATCCCCTCGGGACGCGTCCGCTCGGGCCGGGAGCCGTCGGCTGGGACGTGACCGCGCTCCAGTTCCTGCTCGCCTGGCACGGCTTTCCCTCGGGCGCGCTCGACGGTCACCTCGCCGGGCATACCGACCACGCGCTGCGCCGCTTCCAGCGCTGGGCCGGCCTCGCTCCGGACGGCGTCGCCGGACCAGGCGTGCTGCGAGCACTGCGCCAACCGCGTCCTCGCTGCCCCATTGCGCTCGTTTGGCCGCTGCGCGCGCCGCTCGGGGATCTGTTCGGCCCCCGAGGGAACAGGTTCCACGCCGGCATCGACCTGCCGGCGCCGACAGGCACTCCGGTCCTCTCCGCTGCTGCAGGGCGAGCCGCGTTCGTCGGCTGGGCCGACGGCTGGGGCAGGCTCGTGGTCGTGCAGCACGCGAGCGGTGTCCGCACGCTGTACGCCCATCTCTCCACCGCGCTCGTGCGTCGCGGCCAGTCTGTGCTGGCGGGCTCGCCGGTGGGCGGAGTGGGGGCGACCGGCGAGGCGACCGGGCCGCACCTCCACTTCGAGGTGCACGTCCGCGGAGCCGCGGTCGATCCGCTCCGGTCTCTGTAGTAGCGGAACTACCTAGTACCCTCAAAACGGTGGTCGGTAAGCGCTACTTGATGACGCCCGGACCGACGCCGGTGCCGCCGGAGGTGCTGGCCGCCCTCTCGCAGCCGGTCGTCCACCATCGCGGCCCCGACTTCAAGGCCGTGTACGAACGGTGCCTCGCGCGCGCGCGCGGAGTTTTCAGAACGACGTCCGACGTACTGCTCTTCGCCGCCTCCGGCACGGGCGGGATGGACTCCACGGTCGCAAACCTCTGCTCACCGGAGGACCGTGTGCTCGTCGTCTCGGCCGGCTACTTCGGTCAGCGCTGGGGCTCGATCGCCGAGGCGTACGGCTGCGACGTGGCACGACTCGACTACGAGCCGGGGGAGACGCCGCAGGCCACCGACGTCACAGCTCGATTGGAGGAGCTCGGCGAGGTCAAGGTCGTCTTCCTCACGCATTCGGAGACATCGACCGGCGTCGTCGCCGACCTCGCCTCGCTCGCTGCTGCCGCGAAGGACGGGGGCGCCCTCGTCGCTGTGGATGCGGTCTCGAGCCTCGGCGCCATTCCCTGCGAGACGGACGCCTGGGGGCTCGACGTCGTCGTCGCCGGTTCGCAGAAGGCATTGATGACGCCGCCGGGTCTCGCGCTCGTCTCGGTGTCCGACCAGGCCTGGGACGCGGTGCCGAAGGCTCGCTCGCCGCGCTTCTATTTCGACTGGGAGCGGACCCGCACGGCACAGGGCAAGCTCGACGCCGCGTTCACGCCCGCCGTCACGCTCGTGGCCGGCCTCGACGTCGCGCTCGGCCTTTTGCTGGACGCCGGCCTCGAGGCGGCGTTCGAGCGCCACATCCGTCTCGGCCGAGCCTGCCGCGAGGGCCTGAAGGCGATGGGGTTGGAGCTCTTTTCTCCCGACGACGACAGCGCGGCCGTCGTGACCGCGGCCCGCGTGCCGGAAGGCGTGGACAGCACCGGCCTCGTGCTGAGCCTGCGCGAGCGCTTCGGGATCACGATCGCCAACGGTCAGGGCGAGCTGAAGGGAAAGATCTTCCGTATCGGGCACATCGGCTACTTCGACGTCTTCGACATCACCACAGCACTCGCGGCGGTCGAGCTCGCGCTGGCCGACGCCGGCGCCGACATCGAGCGCGGCGTGGCCGTCACGCGGGCGCTGGAGGCGTTCGAGGAGAGCGCGCGGGTGTGAGCACGTCCCGTCCGCGCGTGCTCGTCCGTGAGCCGATCGCGGATGCGGGCGTCGAGCTCCTGCGTGAGCGCTTCGACGTCGACGTCGACACCAACTCCGACCTCGCGGCGACGATCGGCGAGTACGACGCGATCGTGATCCGCTCGGCGACGAAGCTCGACGCCGCCCTGATCGCCAAGGCGGAGCGGCTGCGCGTGATCGGGCGTGCCGGAGTCGGCGTCGACAACGTGGACGTCGAGGCCGCGACGCGCCGTGGCATTCTGGTCACCAACGCTCCGGAGTCGACGGTCGTCTCCGCAGCCGAGCACACGATCGGTCTCCTGGTAGCGCTCTCTCGGAACATCCCGCAGGCGCATGCGGCACTGAAGCAGGGTCGCTGGGAGCGCTCGCGCTACGGCGGCGTCGAGCTCGATGGGAAGACGCTTGGCGTGCTCGGCTTCGGGCGCATCGGCCAGCAGGTGGCGCGGCGCGCGCTCGGCCTCGGCATGCGCGTCGTCGCTCACGACCCGTTCGTCTCCCGCGATCGTTTCCGGGAGCTCGGAGTGGAGCGCGTCGAGACCTCTGACGAGGTGCTGGGCGAGGCCGACTTTCTCACCTTGCACCTACCGCTGACCGACGAGACCAGCGGCGCGATCGACAAGCAGGCGATCGGCAAGATGCGCGACGGTGTGCGGATCATCAATGCCGCTCGTGGCGAGCTCCTGGACGAAGCCGCGCTCGTCGACGCGCTCCGCTCCGGCAAGGTCGCGGCGGCGGCTCTGGACGTCTTCTCGTCGGAGCCGTACGAAGGTCCCTTGCTCGAGCTCGACAACGTTGTCGTCACCCCGCACCTGGCGGCCTCGACCGAGGAAGCTCAGGACCGTGCGGGCGTGATCGTGGCCGAGCAGGTAGTGGCCGCACTCGAGGGCGGGCTCGTCACCAACGCGGTGAACATTCCGGCCGTCCGGCCTGAAGAGCTGGAGCTGCTCGGCCCGTTCGTGCCGCTCGCATCAAAGCTCGGGCGCCTCACAATGGAGCTTGCGGGCGGGCACGTGGACCGGATCACGCTCGCCTACTACGGGGCGCTCTCGAGCCACGACACCCGCCTCTTGACCGTCGCGGCGCTCGACGGGGCCTTCCAGGGGCGCACCGAGCAGCCGGTCAATTACGTGAACGCGCCGTTGATCGCCGCCGAGCGCGGAATCGAAGTGGCCGAGGAGCGCCGCCGCTCCTCGCGCGACTTCATCAACCTGCTTCGCGTCGAGGTCGAGGCCGAAGGCGAGCGGGTGCGCGTCGCAGGCACGACGATCGGCAGGGACGACCGGCACTGGCTCGTCAGCGCACTCGGGTTCGAGGTGGAGATGGAGCTCGCGCCGCTGATGATCTTCACGCGCTACGACGACAGGCCCGGCGTGATCGGTCGCGTGGGGACGCTCTTCGGCGAGGCGGGCGTCAATATCGCGAACATGGCGGTGTCTCGCACGAGCCGCGGCGGGCAGGCGTTGATGGTGTTCTCGGTCGACACCGAGCCGCCCGACGAGCTCGTTCAGCGATTTCGGGAGGAAGGCTTCGACTTCCACGTCATCTCCCTCGGTTGAGTCGCGTCGCGGCTGGGGCTGGGTCGTGGTGCAGTTCGCGCTGCTCGCGCTCGTTGCGACCTCGGCGTTCACGGAGGTCTACTGGTCGGACCCGATTGCCGGAACCCTGGCGATCGTCGGCTTGGTCGCCCTCGGAGCTGGCCTGATGCTCCTGTTGCTGGGTGTGTTCGCCCTCGGCCGTTCTCTGACCCCGTCGCCGCATCCGGCCCAGGGCGGGCGGCTGGTCGAGCGCGGCGTCTACGGCTCGGTGCGGCATCCGATCTACGGTGCCGCGATCCTGATCTGCCTCGGCTGGTCGCTCGTCGAGTCGCCGCTCGGTCTCGTCCCGACGGCGCTGCTCGTCGTCCTGTTCGACCTGAAGGCCCGGCTCGAGGAAGACCTGCTCGAGGAGCGATACCCGCCGTACGCGGGCTACCGCGAGCGCACGCCGTGGCGATTCCTCCCTGGTTTGTACTAAGCCGGTTCGGTGCGCGGGTTCAGGCGCTTGACCATCTGCCCGACAGCGCCGAGCTTCTTCACGATCGCGTAGCCCCGCCGCTTCTCGACCACCCGCTCTACCTCGGGCTCCAGGTGCTCTGCGTCCAGCACGAAGGTAGTGCCGTCGCTGCGGACTTTCTCGTACTCGGCCAGCGGAACCTCGATGCGTTCGGCGCATTCCGGGTCTGCGCATTCGCACATGAACTGCGCGGAGCTCTCGTCAAAGCGCTCGGTTGCTTCCGCGATCCGCTCGTTCACGTCCCGGAACAAGGATTCGGTCTTGGCGATTCGTTCGTGCTCAACTTGCATTCACGTCTCCCGATTCGTGTGCCACGGGAAGAACGTGGAACACGCGCGATTGGTTTCGCTGGGTACGCTGAAGCGGTGAGCTCGCGTACATGGCCGGAGGCGGTCGAGCGGGTGGCGGCCTTCCTGCGTGAGACCGGCGCGGAGGCTCGCGTCGAGGAGTTTCCGGACGGAACGCCGACTGCAGAGGACGCTGCGCGGGCCGCGGGGTGTGACCTCGCGCAGATCGTCAAGTCGCTCGTGTTCGACTGCGACGGACGTCCGGCGCTGGTGCTGGCGCCCGGCGACCGCCGGGTCGACCGGCGCAAGGTCGCCGCGGCGGCGGGCTGCTCGCGCGCCCAGATCGTGGGGGTTGCCGATGTCGAGCGGCTGACCGGGTTCGCCCCGGGCGCCGTCGCTCCGTTTCCGCTGCCGAAGATCAACCAAACCTTCATCGATCGCAGCCTGCTCGTTCACCGGAACGTGTGGATCGGAGCGGGCTCGGAGCGCCATCTCGCGGTGCTCGCACCCGCCGAGCTGGTGCGGCTTTCGAGGGCCCGAACGGTGGATATCGTCGAGGAGCAGTCATAATTCGAGCAGGAGGTCGCGCACATGCAAGAGACTGACAAGATCTGGATGAACGGCGAGTTCGTGGACTGGGCCGACGCCAAAGTCCACGTCGGCGTCCACGGCCTGCACTACGGCTCGGGCGTCTTCGAAGGCATCCGTGCCTATGAGACGCCCAAGGGCACCGCGGTGTTCCGCCTCACCGATCATCTCCAGCGCTTGCAGGACTCGGCGCGACTCCTCTACATGGACCTCCCGTACTCGCTCGAGGAGCTGCGGTCGGTCTGCCACGAGCTGATCGCGGTCAACGGCCTGCCCGAGTGCTATCTGCGACCGATCGCGTTCTTCGGGTACGGCGAGCTCGGCGTCGCGGCCACGGACAACCCGGTCGATGTCGTGATCATGAGTTGGCCCTGGGGGGCCTACCTCGGCGAGGAAGGCATGAAGACGGGCATCCGCGCGAAGATCTCCACCTGGCAGCGCGTCGGGCCGAATGTGATTCCGCATGCCTCGAAGGCGACCGGCGTCTACTTGAACTCGATGCTCGCGGTCACCGAGGCGAACCGCGCCGGCTACGACGAGGCGATCCTGCTCACGACCGAGGGGTTCATCGCCGACGGCTCCGGCGAGAGCATCTTCATCGTCAAGGGCGGGACTCTCTTCACGCCTGACCTCTCTGCGTCGATCCTGCAAGGAATCACGCGCAATACGGTGATCCAGATCGCACAGGATCTCGGCTACACGGTCGTGGAGAAGAACCTGATCCGCTCCGATCTCTACCTCGCTGACGAGGTCTTCATGACCGGGACCGCCGCTGAGGTGACGCCGCTGCGCGAGATCGACGACGTCGAGATCGGCGTCGGTCCGATCACGCTCGAGCTCCAGGAGGCCTACCTCGACACCGCCCGTGGGCGGAGCGAGCGCTGGCCACACTGGCTCGAGTATGCGCAGCGCACGCCAGCCGAAGCGTGAGGCAGGAAACACGGCGGATTCCGCTCGCCTCCCCGCTGATCGGGGAGCGCGAGGAAGAGCTCGTGCTCGAGGTCCTGCGCTCGGGCTGGCTCTCGCTCGGGCCGACCGGGCCCAGGTTCGAGGAGGCGCTGGGCCACTACGTGGGGTCGCCGTTCTGCGCGGCGACGGCGAGTGGCACGGCAGGACTACACCTGTGCATACGCCTCGCCGGGGTGGGAGCGGGGGACGAGGTGATCACGTCGCCGTACTCGTTCGTGGCGTCGGCGAACGTGGCGATCTACGAGGGCGCGACACCGGTGTTCGCGGACATCGACCCGCGTACGTACAACCTCGATCCGGCGGCGGTGGAGGCTGCGATCACCGAGCGGACGAAGGCGGTCCTCGCGGTCGACATCTTCGGCTATCCCTGCGAGCTCGACCCGCTGATCGAGCTGTGCGAGCGGCACGAGCTGACGCTGATCGAGGACTCGTGCGAGGCCCTCGGGGCCGAATACAAGGGGCGCCGCCTGGGGACGCACGGCCACCTCGCGGTGTTCGCGTTCTATCCCAACAAGCAGATGACGACGGGGGAGGGCGGGGCGGTCACGACGGCTTCGGAGGACGAGCACCGGGTGCTCGTCTCGCTGCGGAACCAGGGTCGCTCGGACTCGGGCCGGTGGCTGCACCACGAGCGGCTGGGTTACAACTACCGCCTGGACGACGTCTCGGCGGCGATCGGGATCGGTCAGCTCGAGAAGCTCGACGGGCTGCTGGACGCTCGGGCTGAGGTGGCGTCGCGTTACACGGCTCTGCTGGCGGGCTCCGGGCTCGAGACCCCGCTCGAGGACGACGCCGAGCACAAACGCTCGTGGTTCGTGTACGTGGCGGCGCTCCCGCACGGGGTCGACCGCGACCGCGTCGTGGCTGAGCTCGAGCGGGAGGGCATCGCGACGGCGCCGTACTTGCCGGCGATCCACCTCCAGCCGTACATGCGCGAGCGCTTCGGCTTCGCCGAGGGGATGCTGCCGGTGTGCGAAGACGTGTCGAGCCGCACTCTCGCGCTGCCGTTCTTCCCGCAGCTCGAGGCGGCCGACCAGGAGCGCGTCGTCGAAGCCCTCCGTAGCGCGCTCGACTAGCGCGCCACGTCTATTCCGGCCGTGTTGGCAGCACTTTTGTCAAGTTGTCTGACACCGTCGCGAGACTGTGACGAACGTTCCACAGCCGGCCGAAAACCGCTGCAAACCCGGACCGCGCCGCAGTTCGCTCAAGTGTCAGGCACCAGATTTGTCGGCTCTAGCCGACGCTCAGCGAGGTGATCTTCGGTCGCCCTTCGCGGTCCTCCCAGTTGGAAACGACGAGCAAGCTGCGGCCTTCGCCGGAGTAACGAATCCGTACCGTCGCCGAGTCGCCGGTCACGTCGACGCTCTCCACGTCGGCCGAGTCCACTTCCCGCGGAAGCTGCTTGATCACGTCGCCGGCCTGCGCGAGCGCCTCGCCGTCGATGTCACCGCCGGCCTTGCTCATATCTCCGTCCACCACCGCCTGTCCGTGCGTCTCCGCGTGCTGCCGAACCGTCGCCTCGTCCATACCGGCTCCTTCCGTCCGTAGGGCGGCGCGAGCATAATCGACCCGTGAACGGCTCCCGCATGGTCTTCCTCGGCTTCGGCAAGTACGCGCGCGCGGACAAGATCTACGCGATCGAGCCGATTCGCGACGAGCGGCGGGGGCACGGCCGCAGAACGCTCGTCTGGGTCGAGGGCGTTGCGGAGCCGATCATCGCGAGCCGCACCGAGCGCACGATCCTCCACGAGATGGGCCAGGACGCCGCCGCGGGCACCCAGCTGCTCGACCAGGCGCTCGACCTCGCCGAGCGCGTCGCCGAGCAGACGAAGCAAGGACGCGTCGACATGAACGACCTCGGCCGCCGCGCCCGCCGCCTGCTCGAGGCGACGGCAAAGCCGGAAGACCCCGACCAGCTCTTCTAGCGCGCCGCAGGCCCGGCGTTAGGGTGCGCGGCCGTGACAGACGACCGGCCCACGCCCGAGGAGGAGCTCGCCGCACAAGAACGAGCCGGGATCGACCGGCCGGGACGACTCGGCTTCCTCAACCAGATCACGATCGACCTCAGCCCGCTGCGCGAGTCGCCGCCTTTCCGGCGCCTCTTCTTCGGCCAGTCGATCTCCTGGTTCGCGGGCGAAATCACCTGGATCGCCGTGCCGATCCAGCTCTACGGGCTCACCCACTCGACGCTCCAGGTGGGCCTGCTCTACCTGACGACGCTCGGCCCGCTGCTGATTGCGCCGATCGTCGGTGGCGCCGTCGCCGACGCGGTCGACCGCCGCACGATGCTCCTGATCGCGGAGGGCGGATTCGCGCTCGTCTCGATCGCGCTGGCCGTGAACGCTTCGCTCCCCGACCCGCACGTCTGGGCGCTCTATCTCCTCGATTTCGTCGGTACCGCCGTCTTCAGCTTCGGCACGCCGGCCCTGCGCTCGCTACTGCCCCGGATTGTGCGCAAGGAGAAGATCGTCGCCGCCTCCGCGCTCGACAGTCTGGCCTCCAACTTCAATGCGGTCGCCGGCCCCGCCATCGGCGGGCTCGTGATCGCCGGCATCGGATTTACCGGCACGTACCTGCTCGATTTCGCGAGTTTTTCGGCGTCGCTCGTGAGCATCTGGATGCTGCCTAAGCTTCCGGCGGCGAGCGGCGCCGAGGCCGCCAGCCTCGGCTCGATCCTCGAGGGCTTCAGGTACGTGCGCAGCCAACCCGTGATCCTGGGCATCTTCCTCGTGGATACGAACGCGATGATCTTCGGGATGCCGATGGCTCTCTTCCCGGCACTCGGCGAGCACTTCGGCGGAGGGTCGAAGACGGTGGGATTTCTCTACGCGGCGCCGTACGCGGGCGCACTCGTGGCGTCGGTCTTCTCGGGCTGGGCCGGAAACGTCCGCCGCCAGGGACTGGGCGTCGTGATTGCGGCGGCCATGTGGGGGATCGCGCTGGTGGCCTTCGGATTCGCCGATGCGCTGTGGCTTGCCCTCGTGATGCTCGCCGTCGCGGGCGCTGCGGACTTCGTCAGCGCGCTCTGGCGTAGCGCGATCGTCCTCACCGCGACGCCGGATGCGATGCGCGGCCGTGTGACCGGGATCGAGTTCACGCAGGTCGCGGCGGCGCCGACGTTCGGGAACCTCGAGGCAGGTGTCGTCGCGTCGTTCACGAGCCTGCGCTTCTCGATCGTCTCCGGCGGGATCGCGTGCGTCGCGGGCTGCATCGCACTGGCGCTCGCGATCCCGCAGCTGCTGCGCTACGACGCGAGAGCAAAGCGAGAATGATCGCGCGGGATTTCTTCGCCCGCGACGTCCACGCGGCAGCCCGCGAGCTGATCGGGGCGACGTTGCTCGTGGACGGGGTCGGCGGACGGATCGTCGAGGTCGAGGCGTACGAGCACGAGGATCCCGCAGCGCACGGCTTTCGCGGCCGGACCGACCGCAACGCGTCCATGTTCGGGCCGCCCGGCCACGCGTACGTGTACCGCTCGTACGGGATCCACTGGTGCCTGAACTTCGTCTGCGCGGAGGAGGGCGTGGCCGACGCCGTGCTGATCCGAGCTCTCGAGCCGACCCAGGGCCTGGACACCATGCGCAAGCTACGCGGGCTCGACAACGAGCGTCTCCTCTGCGCAGGACCGGGACGGCTCTGCCGGGCACTCGGCATTACCCGGGAGCACGACGCGCTCCCCCTCGACCAGCCGCCCTTCGAGCTGCTCCCACGCGAAGAGGAACCGGAGATCATCGCCGGCCGCCGAGTCGGCATCACGCAGGCGGTCGAGCAGCCCTGGCGCTACGGCCTGGCCGGGTCGCGCTACCTCAGCCGCGCTTTACGGCCAGCATGATCTTCATGCCGGGCTCCGCCGCGACCCCGGGACGGGGCGACTGCCAGATCACGCGAGCATCCCCGGAAGCGTCCTCGGGATCGACGCGCACCTTCAGTTTCATCCCGTCCAGGAGAAACTTAGCCCGGTCGAGCGAGAGGCCGACGAGGCGGGGCACGAGCCCATGCAGCGGCTTCGGCAAGACGAGAGTGACCTTGTCGTAGGACGACAGCGTCCCGCGCGAGGGGTACTGGCCGACGACGATGTCCGGCCGCTGCCGCGCCCGTGCCGGCCGGTAGACGAGCGTCGGCGTCAGCGGCTGCCGGTCGAGCCGGTGCCGCGCCACCGCAAGCGTGTTCCCGACCACGTTCGGAACCTCGACCTCGTTCGGCTTGCAGTCCGCCGTGTTCGTCGGTCCCGCCGAGCCGAAGAAGAGGATCTCGTAGACGTCGCGGCAGTTGCCGTTGTCGAGCTGGAGCCGCCCGTCCCTGAACACGACCGCCTTGGGCGTCCCGTACGGGATCGAGACCGACGGGAAGGACTGCGGCTCGTCACCCAGGTACGGGAGCGCGGTCTCCATGAAGCTCTTCCAGATCAGCGCCGGATACGTGCCGCCGGCGACGGACTTGCCGTGGTACTCCGTCAGCATCGGCTGCAGGCGCGTCGGGTAGCCGACCCACACGGCGACGGCGAGCTGCGGCGTGTAGCCGACGAACCACGCGTCGCCATAGTTCTCCGTCGTCCCGGTCTTGCCCGCGACGGGCCGCCCGTCCGGCAGGTTCGCCTGCCTGCCCGTGCCCGAGCGGACGACGTCCTGGAGCAGCGTGGTCACGATCGCGGCGTTGTCCGCGGTGAGAACTTGACGCGCCACGGGTTGGTTGTCGTCGACGGCGCCGTTGCGGCTGTTCTCGACCTTGAGGATCACGCGCGGCCGGTTGCCGAAGCTCGCGCCGTCGACCCGGCGGCCGCCGTTCGCGAAGGCGCCGAAGGCACGTGCCATCTCGAGCGGGTTGACCGCCTGAGCGCCCAGCCCGATCGAGAAGTAGCCGCGCAGCGGGCTCCGGATGCCAAGCTGCTTCGCTGTTCGGACCACGTTCAGCGGGCCGACCAGCTTGGTCAGCTGCGCGTAGACCGAGTTGTCGGAGACGGTCGTCGCAGTGGCGAGCGAGATCGGGCCGAGATACGAGCCCTCGTAGTTGTTGACCTGCCAGACGCGCCCGCCGGCGTCGATGTCGATCTGCTTGGACGTGAACGTCGTCTGGGGCGAGACGCCGTTCTTCAGCGCCGTCGCGAGCACGAACGGCTTGAACGACGACCCGGGCTGGCGCTCGCCCTGGACGGCCAGGTTGAACTGGCTCTTGCGGAAGTTGCTGCCGCCGAACATCGTCAGGACGCGGCCGTCGCGCGGGTCGACGGCCACGAGCGCCGCGGAGGGCCCGTTGGGGTCGCCGAGCCACTTCGCGATCGAGTTGCGGGCCATGCGCTGGAGCTTCAGGTCGATCGTCGTGTACACCCGCAGGCCACCGCCGTAGACGCGGCCAGAGCCATACCGGTCGACGAGCTGCTGCTTGACGTAGTTGGAGAAGTACTGGGCCGGTCCCTCGGCGCCAGGTGGCCGAACGTCCTGGGGCCGCGGCATCGGGGCGCCGCGCGCGTACACGTAGTTGTATTCGGTGATGTCCCCCTGCCGGAACATCTCACGCAGCACCTGGTTGCGCCGCTCCCGGGCGAGGCGCGGGCTCGAGACCGGGTCGTAGCGAGTCGGGTTAGCCGGAATGCCGGCCAGGAGCGCTGACTCGGCCAGGTCGAGCTTGCCCCGTTTCGCGCTGTGCTGGAAGTACGTCTGCGCTGCCGTCTCCACGCCGTAGGCGTCGTTTCCGAAGTAGATCGTGTTCAGGTAGGCGGTCAAGATCCGGTCCTTCGACCAGCGCTGCTCGAGCTGCCACGCCAGGGCGGCCTCCTTGAGCTTTCGCGCCACCGAGCGCTGGTTCTTGGTGTACGTGTTCTTGATGAACTGCTGCGTGATCGTGGAGCCGCCCTGGACGAGTGCGCGCCCGCGGATGTCCGCCCAGAGCGCGCGCCCCATCCCACGGATGTCGATCCCGCGGTGCTCGTAGAAGCGTTTGTCCTCGATCGCGACGATCGCCTGCTTGATCAGCGGCGAGATCTCGCCGGAGGGGACGATCAGGCGGCTCTCGCGGCCAACCAGCCTCGCCAGGATCCGATGGTTGTTGGCCGAGTAGATGAAGCCGTCACGTGCGATCGACTGCTGCCTCGCAGGGTCGAGCGCCGGGATCTGGCCCGCGATTGCCGTGACCAGCCCGAAACCGAAGGACGCAAACGCCAACACCCCGAGGAAGGCGAAGAGTGCGAGGAGTCGGATCTTGCGGATCCTGCGCGGCCGCTTCGGCGTCCCGCGCTTGCGTCGTTTTCGCAGAGCCAGAGCCGGCCGATTGTATCGCCGAGGGGGCACTAGACTTGGTTCCGTCATGGGCGTCGCAGAGCTGACCCGAAATGCCGTCGACGTCCTCCCCGAGGGCGAGCTCGAACGCAAGCTCGAGCAGGGCAAGCCGTTGCGCGCGAAGCTGGGCATCGACGTCACGTCTCCGGACATCCACGCCGGCCGCGGCATTCCGCTCCAGCGCCTGCGCGCGTTTCAGGACGAGGGCCACAAGGCCGTCCTGATCATCGGCGACTACACGACCCGGATCGGCGATCCGTCCGGGCGCTCGACCGAGCGGCCGATCCTCTCCGACGAGGAGATCGACGAGAACGCACAGCAGTACCTGGAACAGGCGAAGACGATCCTGCTCGACGACCCCGAGCTGCTGGAGGTGCGGCACAACGGCGAGTGGCTCTCGAAACTGACCTTCGCGGACGTCGTTCGACTGACGCGCACGCTGACGGTGGCCCGGTTGCTCGAGCGCGACGACTTCTCGAACCGCTTCGGCACCGGCGAGCCGATCTCGGTTTCCGAGCTGCTCTACCCACTCATGCAGGCCTATGACTCGGTGGCAATCGAGGCCGACGTCGAGCTCGGTGGGACCGACCAGCTCTACAACCTGCTCGCCGGGCGCGAGGTCATGGCCGCCTACGGGCTCGAGCCGCAAATCGTCCTGACGACGCCCCTGCTCCTGTCCTGGGACGGCAAAAAGATGAGCTCCTCGATCGGCAACAACATTCCCCTCACCGCCGCGCCGGAGGAGATGTTCGGGCGGACGATGCGCATTCCGGACTCGATGCTCGAGGATTGGTGGCGGCTCGTGGCGGAGCAGCCGATGCCCTCAGGCGGTGACCCGATGGAAGCGAAGCTGGCGCTCGCCCGCTGGATCGTGGCGCGCTCGCACGGCGAGGAGGCTGCGCGGGCCGCGGAGGCCCACTTCACCCGCGTCGTGCGCGAGGGCCAGGCGCCCGAGGAGCCGCCGGAAGCGGAGCTCCCGCAGCACGGCCCGGTGCTCCACCTGCCGCAGCTCCTCGTCGAGGTTCTCAGCGTCGGCTCGACCAGCGATGCGAGGCGGATGATCGCCCAGGGAGGGGTCAAGATCGACGGCGAGGTCGTGTCCGATCTCGACCTCCCGCGTGAGCGCCTGGAAGGTGCCCTGATCCAAGCTGGGAAGCGGCGTTTCGTGCGGTTTCGGTCCGCTTGACACCCCCCTCGGTGCTGCTATCATTCCGCGGCTGTCCTCGGGCGGCGTAGAACGGTCCCTGTAACTCGACGAACGGAGCGCTTCAGAGGCTACGGATACGACCAGTCGGATCCCGAGTCACTGCGGCCTCTGCGAGTCAGAGGCTTTTTTGCGCCGGCAGACGCAGCGCCGGTCTTTGAAAACTCAGCAGCGTGCGTTTACGTCGAGACCTCGAGCTCGCGGCTTTTTGCGTGGGTGAGAGGAATCAAAAACCCGTCTGCCCCAAATCATCGGGGGAGACTTTGAGCTCAAGCTCGAACTGAACTTGCTTGCAAGCCGGCTCTGAGGCGTCACTTGTGATGCCGACTAAGAGGCCGGTCCGGCTTTGCCGGACCTGCCGATTACGAAGAGTCGATGAGCAAACCAGTTTTCACGGAGAGTTTGATCCTGGCTCAGGACGAACGCTGGCGGCGCGCTTAACACATGCAAGTCGAGCGAGAACCTGGCCTTCGGGCCAGGGGACAGCGGCGAACGGGTGAGTATCACGTGAGTAATCCACCCTCGGTACCGGGATAGCCCGGGGAAACCCGGATTAATACCGGATGGCCCATCCGCTTTTCGGAGCGGCTGGAAAAGGTAGCTTCGGCCTCCGACCGGGGACGAGCTCGCGGCGGATTAGCTTGTTGGCGGGGTAACGGCCCACCAAGGCAACGATCCGTAGCTGGTCTGAGAGGACGATCAGCCACACTGGGACTGAGACACGGCCCAGACTCCTACGGGAGGCAGCAGTGGGGAATCTTGCGCAATGGGCGAAAGCCTGACGCAGCGTCGCCGCGTGCGGGAAGAAGGCCTTCGGGTTGTAAACCTCTTTCAGGAGGGACGAAGCTACTCGGGTTAATAGCCCAGAGGGTGACGGTACCTTCAGAAGAAGCCCCGGCTAACTACGTGCCAGCAGCCGCGGTAATA
>JALYTD010000017.1 GCA_030854475.1 Actinomycetota bacterium | reverse complement strand
CGAGCACGTCACCGCGGCCGCCGCCGTCGACATGGTCGTTGCCCGCCCCCGCGCAGACGATGTCGCGTCCGCCGCCGGCCCTGATCTGATCGTCTCCCCCCTCGGAGACGATGACGTCGCGGCGCTTTGTCCCGACGATCTTGTCACCCCGCGGCGTGCCAACGATCGTCGCCCGCCGCCCGTGGCAGCGGGGACGCGCCGCCGCGGCGCCCGCGGCGGGAATGAGCACCACCGAAACGGCCAGCAGCACAGCGAACCGGAGCACCGCCCCAACCGTACGCGACGTCGCCTCGTCAAGGCAAACGCGACAAAAGCTGAGCACCCTGTCTGCGTCGGCGCTACGACCGACTAACCGTGCTGCGGCCGCGCGCGCAAGCCGCCCGGTGGCCACCGGGTGATCTCGTGGGCCGCATCCATCTAGTCGAGGAGATGACCGAAGCGGGCAAGCGCGTTTTCGCGCTGCATTTCGCGATGACATGTCATACATGGCATTCCCAGTGCTGCCGGACCACTTAGCGCGCAGCGCTTTCGCGCCGGCATGGATGCCATGCACCCCCATTCTCGCTCGCGCTAGCGAGGGGAATGCTTGCTCGCCAGTCGGGGCGCCCGGATTTGAACCGGGGACCTCTGGTCCCCCAGACCAGCGCGCTAACCAGGCTGCGCCACGCCCCGCGGAACGTTGATGGTACCGCCACCGGGGATTAGCGGCCGAACCGGCAAGCCGGCACGGCCTTTAAGCGGCATCGCAAGCGATGCTGCCCCTGCGGAACGCTCCCCTACGAGGTGCAGTCCATCGGCGGTGGGTCGTCACTGTCTTTGCTGCAAGTGTCCGGGTCGCTCATGCCGGCCTCGGGCCCCGGTGCTCCGCCGTTCATCGTGTCGCGGCCGACGCCGCCGATCAACTGGTCGACGCCGTCGTCGCCGAAGATCGTGTCGTTCCCGCCGGTTCTTCGCGCTGCTGCCGAAGAGGTGGTCGTTCCCGAGCCCGCCGATCGCGTTCTCGACGTCCGGGCCGACGGCGTCACGCTCGTTGATCTGGCCATCATCGGCAAATCCCGTCCGCGCGAGCCGGACCGTCACGTCCTTGAGCCGCGTCGCATACGTCACGGTGTCGTTGGACCCAGCGCCGCCCGAGATCTTGTCCGCGCCGGCCCCTCCATCGAGCAGGTCGGCGCCGGCCCCGCCGAGGAGAGTGTCATTGCCGGGCCCGCCGGCGAGGACGTCGAGCAGGCCGGCGTCGCCCCGCAGCGTGTCCGCCCCGCCTCCGCCTTGGAGGACGTCTATGCCCTTCCCCCCTGAGAGGCGATCGTTGCCGCCGTTCCCGACGAGCACGTCGGCTCCGCGTCCGCCGCTGAGCAGGTCTTTGCCTGGACCCGCGCAGATGACGTCGGGTCCCGCGCCGCCGTAGATCTTGTCGTTGCCGCCCAGGGAGACGATGACGTCGCGATGCTTCGTGCCACGAATGACGTTGCTTCGGGCGGTGCCTACCTTGGTCGCCCGAAAGCCCTTGCATCGCGGCGTCGCAGCCCAGCCGGGATCAGCGGCGACGCCGCCAGTGAGCAATGCCGTTGTGAGAATGAGAATTGAGATCCGCCAGAGGCGTCGAACGGTGATCAGCCAAGGCGGCGATAGAGGCGGTCGATCAGCTCCGGCATCGCATGGAGCCGCTCCGTGATCACCCGCAGGCGGTACTCGCGGAAGTGCTCCGCCTCCACGCCGAGCGCCTTCGCGAGCGTGGCGACGACGTCGTTCGAGGGCACCGGACGGTTGCCGTGTACCAGGTGGTTCAGATAGCCGGCCGAGAGCTTGGTCTTGTCGGCGAGTGCGCGGTACGTGATGCCGGTCTCGGTCATCAGACGCTCCACGGTGTCGCCGAACGGCTCCTCGCTGAACTTGCGCCTGCGGGCCACT
This sequence comes from Actinomycetota bacterium, assembly GCA_030854475.1. GTDB lineage: Bacteria > Actinomycetota > Thermoleophilia > Gaiellales > Gaiellaceae > JALYTD01. The sequence goes on along the minus strand of JALYTD010000017.1, from coordinate 81,015 downwards.
ACACGGCCTCCGCCAGGTCGGAGATCGCGAGTCGACGGTCCTCGCCCGCGGCACGGTCGCGAACGTCCACCGCTCCGTCCTCGAGCGTCTTCTTGCCCACCGTCACGCGTACCGGCATGCCCCACAGGTCCGCGTCGGCGAACTTCTCCCCCGCGCGCAGATCACGGTCGTCAAGCACCACGTCCGCGCCGGCCTCGGCCAGGACGCGCGCCGCTTCTTCGGCCTGCTGCTCGACGCCGGGCAGGGCGACCACGTGCACATCGTACGGTGCCACGGACTTCGGCCACACGATTCCCTGCTCGTCGTGGTGTTGCTCGACGATCGCCGCGATCGTCCGGCCGGGCCCGATGCCGTAGCTGCCCATCACGATCGGCTTCTCGGTGCCGTCCTCGTCGAGGAAGCTCGCCTCGAGCGGGACGGAATAGGACGTCTCGAGCTTGAAGATGTGCCCGACCTCGATCGCGGTCTGGAAGGTCAATGCGCCGCCGCAGTTCGGACACCGGTCGCCTTCGCGCGGCTCGCGCAGGTCGGCGAAGCGCGGCTGGAAGTCGCGGCCTGCCTCGACTCCTTTCAGATGCCAGCCGTCGCGGTTGGCACCGGCGACGAACTGCCCCTGTTGAAGCGTCTCGTCAGCGACGACCTCGAGCGACACTCCGACCGGTCCGAGCGACCCGCCTGCCGCTCCGAACGCCCCACGGATCTCCTCGTCCGTCGCCGGGCGAATCTGGCCGCCGAGCGCGGAGGTTGCCTTCGACTCCGAGAGCCGGTCGTCGCCACGGACCAGCGCGAGCACCACCTTCCCGTCCAGGATGAGCGGCATCGCCTTGGACGTCGCCGCGGTGTCGATCGAGAGAAACTCGGCGAGCGCCTCGATCGTGGCCACGCCTGGCGTCTCGACCTCCTCAGGTGCCCCCAGCGCCTCCGGAAAGTCTGGCGCCCGCGGGATGCCGCGCGCAATCTCGAGGTCAGCCGCATAGTCCCCGTTTTCACACGTGACGAGCGTGTTCTCACCGGACCCCGTCGGCGCGAGGAAGTCGATGCTCTCGCTCCCGCCCATCTCCCCGGACTCCGCCTGCACGGCCCGGACCTCGAGCGCGCAGCGCTCGAACACCCGGTCATAAGCGGCGTGGTGCTTGCGGAAACTCTCGTCCAACCCGGCCACGTCCCGGTCGAACGAGTACGCGTCCTTCATGATGAACTCCCTGACGCGAAGGAGCCCGCCGCGCGGCCGGGGCTCGTCTCGCTCCTTGACGCCGAAGTGGTACCAGATCTGAGGCAGCTGCTTGTACGACTGGAGCTCGCGGGCGTGGAATGTGAACGTCTCCTCGTGCGTCATCGGCAGGACGAACTCCCGGCCGTTTCGATCAGTGAGCTTGAAGACCACGTCGAAGTCGTAGCGGCCCGTGGTGCGCCAGAGCTCGGCGGGCGTCAGCACCGGCGCGAGCATCTCCTGTCCTCCGATCGCGTCCATCTCCTCGCGGATGATCTGTGTCAGCTTCTGGTGCACGCGCCAGCCGAGCGGCAGGTAGGTCCAGACGCCCGCGCCCAGCTGACGGATGAAGCCTCCGCGCACGAGCAGTTTGTGGCTCGCGGCTTCCGCGTCGGCCGGGTCATCCCGCAGCGTGGGAAGGAAGAACTTCGATGCCCTGACGATCACCGTTGCCTGCCTAGGCTACTCGTTCAGAGGGATCAGTGAGGCCTCTGCCATTGAGGCGTCGCTTGCGATGCCGCTTAAGAGGTCGCGCGATTCACTCGCGCGGCCGCTAAACCCGAGTCCGCTACGGCGCATCGAGAGGGATCATCGAGGCCTCTGCCCTTGAGGCGTCGCTTGCGATGCCGCTTAAGAGGTCGCGCGATTCACTCGCGCGGCCGCTAAACCCGAGTCCGCTACGGCGCATCGAGAGGGATCAGAGATGCTTGTACCACTGAGGCGTCGCTTGCGATGCCGCTTAAGAGGTCGCGCGATTCACTCGCGCGGCCGCTAAACCCGAGTCCGCTACGGCGCATCGAGAGGGATCATCGAAGCCTCTGCCATGGCAAGCGCGGCGGGCTTCGCCATCTTCAATCTCTTCGGCCGGTGCATGCCCCCGGCGATCCAGTTGTCGATCTCGTGGAAGAGCTCGTCGACGAGGATGTCCGTCGAGACCTTCTTCAAGACGCGGCCATGGGCGTAGATGAAGCCGACGTCGCGCCCGCCGGCGATACCGAAGTCGGCGTCGCCCGCCTCCCCCGGTCCATTCACGGCACATCCGAGCACGGCGACCTCGAAGTGCTGCGGGTAGCCGACGAGCCGTTCCTCGACCTTGGCGGCGAGCTTCTCGACGCCCACGTTGTCGCGCCCGCAGGAGGGGCACGCGATCAGAATCGGGCCGCGCTCGCGCAGCCCGAGCGCCTTGAGAATCTCGAAGGCCGTCCTGACCTCTTCGACGGGGTCGGCCGTGAGCGAGACGCGCATCGTGTCGCCGATCCCGTCTGCTAGCAGCGCCCCCATGCCGACCGCGCTCTTGATCGACCCGGAGAACGGTGTGCCGGCCTCGGTGACGCCAAGATGGAGCGGATACGGCACCTTCCCGGCCAGCATCCGGTAGGCGCGGATCATCGTCGGCACGTGGCTCGACTTGACCGAGATCTTGAAGTCGCGGTAGTCCAGCTGCTCGAGCAGGCGCACCTCCTCGAGCGCTGCCTCCACCAGGGCTTCGGCCTGGTCGTGCTGCGCCAGGTCGCTCAGGTGCTTCGGCAGGGAACCCGAGTTGGCGCCGATTCGCATCGGGATCCCGGCGCCCTTGGCTGCCGTCACGACCTCGGCGACCTTCTCCGGCCCGCCGATGTTGCCGGGGTTGATCCGGACTGCCGCGACTCCGGAGTCGATCGCCCGCAGCGCGAGGCTGGCATTGAAGTGGATGTCTGCGATCACGGGGATCGGCGAGAGCCGCACAATCGTCCGCAGCGCCTCTGCGTCCTCGATCTTCGGCACTGCGCACCTGACGACCTCGCACCCGGCCGACGCGAGGGCGGCGATCTGAGCGGTCGTCGCCTCGACGTCGTGCGTCTTCGTCAGCGTCATCGATTGCACGACGACCGGCGCCCCGCCGCCGATCTTCACGTTGCCTACGCGGATACCGCGTTCACTGCTCACCCGTCGATTCTAGCCCGGGACAGTTTCACTGCTTCTGCGCCGGCGGGACTGTATTTAGCACGACCGCATCGGCAGAGCCGGCACGGCCTCCAGCCGGCATCGCAAGCGACGCCTCAGGAAAGCCGGCCGATGTCGTTCGAAAGGCCGAGCACGAACAACATCAGCACGATCGCGATGCCGATCGCCGAGACACGTTCGTAGACGGCCCGGCCGACCGCACGGCCGCTCAGGCCTTCGATGAGCGAGAAGACGATGTGGCCGCCGTCCAGCGGCAAGAGCGGTAACAGGTTCAGCAATGCCAGCGAGAGGCTGAGCAGGGCCAGAATGGCGAGATACGTGCGGTAGTCAGTCTTCGCCGCCTGGCTCGAGACGTCGACGATGCCGACGGGGCTCGAGATCTGCTCGCGCTGGGACTTCTGCGTCAAGTGGACCAGCGAGGAGCCAATCGCCTTCGTGACGCGGCCGGTCTCCTCGAACGAGAGCACGACCGCGCGGCCCGGGCTGTAGTGCTTGTACTCCAGCCGGATCACAAAGCCGAGCGCCCAGTGGCCCTTGATCTTCTTCGTTTGCACTGGCCCCAGCCGCACCTTGCGGCCCCCGCGGCGCACGGTCACCAGTACTTCTTTGCCGTCGCTGCCACGGATCCGCCGCGACATCTGGCTGTACGAGCGCACCGGATGGCCGTTGAGGGCGACGATCTCGTCGCCCGACCGAAGCCCGATCTGCGCGGCTGGACTACCGGGTGAGACCTTGTCCACCTTGCGTGTCGCGTTGACCGCGACCCCAAGCATGAAGACGATCGCCAGGACGACTATCGCGAACACGAGGTTCGTGGCAGGGCCCGCAAAAATGACGGCCACCCTCTTCCACGTCGGCTGACGCCAGTACGCGCTGTCGCCCAGCGCGTCCCCGACCTCGTTCAAACCGCGTTTGGCCGCTCGAGCGGCCGCGGGCGAGAGGTCGGCCTGCTCAATGGCGGCGGAGAGCTCCTCGAGCGCCCTACGTGCTCCGTCGAGGTCCTCGAGCTCGAGGCACCGCTTGAGCCGTTCCGCGGGCCCGACGAGGGCGGGCTCCTCGTACTGGGCGGCGCCGAAATGCGTATCGACGTCCTGCGGAGCAGGACGATGCATCCCCGGGATCTTCACGTAGCCGCCGAGCGGGATCGCACCGATCCCGTACTCGACGCCCTTGTGAACTCTTTTGACGAGCGCCGGCGGGAAGCCGATGTAGAAGCGCCGCGGCCGCATGCCGACGGCCAGGGCGGTGAAGAAATGACCTGCCTCGTGGATGAGGATCAGGAAGGCCAGGCCGAGGATCGCGACGGTGATGCTCACGCCGGGGTGATCTCCCGTTCGGCCAGCTTTCGCGCCGCGGCATCCGCCGCGACGAGGTCGTCGAGATCACGCGCCACCACGCCGTCGACGGCGGCGAGCGTCTCCTCCACGGTCTCGGCAATTCCGAGGAACGGCAAACGCCCTTCAAGGAACGCGCCGACAGCCACCTCGTTCGCGGCGTTGAAAGCGGAGGGGTACGTACCACCGCGCTCCCCTGCTGAGCGTGCGAGTGCGAGCATGGGAAACGTCTTGGTGTCCGGTGGCTCGAACTCGAGCACGAGCCCGCTCGAGAAGTCGAGCGGTTCGACCGGCGTCGCGGCCTGCTCCGGATAGGTGAGCGCGTAGGAGATCGGGACGCGCATGTCCGGGTAACCAAGGTGCGCCAGCGCCGCGCCGTCCCGGAGCCGCACCAGCGCATGCACGACCGATGTCGGTTGCAGCACGACCTCGATCTGCTTGTACGGCAGGCCAAAGAGAAAGTGAGCCTCGATCAGCTCGAGACCCTTGTTGGCGAGGGTCGCCGAGTCGACGGTGATCTTGGGACCCATGCGCCACGTCGGGTGCGCCAGCGCGTCCTCCGGGGTGACCGCTTCGAGCTCATCCCGTGACCGTCCCCGGAAGGGACCGCCTGAGCCCGTAAGCACCAGGCTGTGCACGGTCTCGCCGGGTCGGCCTTCGAGGCACTGGAACGCAGCCGAGTGCTCGCTGTCGACCGGAAGCAGCCTGCCTCCGCCCCGCTCCTGCGCGGCCAGGGCGAGCTCCCCGGCGGCGACGAGGCTTTCCTTGTTCGCGAGGGCGAGATCCACCCCGTGCTCCAGAGACCAGAGGGTCGCGGACAGCCCGGCGAACCCCACGACTGCGTTGAGCACGACGTCAGGCTCGGCACGCTCGAGCAGCTCGACCGGATCACCACCCACCTGCGTGAGCGGCGCGAGGCCGTCGATCGGCTGCGATCCCGAAGCGGCGGCGACGAGCTCGAGCTCGGGATGCGAGCCGACGATCTCCAGCGCCTGCCGTCCGATCGACCCCGTGGCGCCGAGCAGCGCGACCCGTCTCATATGCGAAGTGTACGGAGGCCCCGTCGCGTTAGATTCGGTAGGCGGCGGTACAATCGCGCCGGGCGGCCGCGGAAGCGGCCCCTCTTGCAGATGTACATCTTCATCAGCGATCTCCACCTCATGGACGGGACGGCGGGCTACGACTTCGTCGACGCCGGCGTCTTCGCAAGCACGATGAACGACATCGCGGCGCACGCGCGCGAGGCGGATGCGACCGAGCTGACGATCGTGTTCCTGGGCGACGTCTACGACCTCTGGCGCACGGAGCGGTGGTACCAATACCCGCTCGAGGCGCGGCCGTGGGGTGACGCGCCGTCTCTCGAGGCGCTCGAGGACATCTTCGAGGGAGTCGTGGCCGCGAACGCGGATACGTTCGAGATCCTGTCCGGGTCGCTCGCCGACCGGTTCGACTTCCCGGTCGAGCCGGAGCGCATCTTCGTCCCGGGCAACCACGATCGCCTCACCAACGACTTCCCGAGCCTCCGCCGCCGCGTCCGCGAGACGCTCGGTATGAACGGCGGCGACGGAGAGGAGCTCTTCCCGCACCACGTGTTCGACGAGGAGCACGGCGTCTTCGCGCGCCACGGTCACGAATGGGATCCGTTCTCGTTCGGCGGCAGCGCGACGCTCGACGCGGGCGACCGGGTCGAGGTACCGCACGAGGACTACATGCAAACGGCGATCGGCGATCCGATGGCGGGCGAGTTCGCAACCCGCCTCGCGCCGCTCGTGGTTCAGCACCTCGGCAGGAACCACCCGTCGGCGGAGGTGATCGCCGACCGGATGCGAGCGATCACCGATGTGCGACCGGTCGCCGCCGCGATGCAGTGGGCGGCCTGGCAGGCGACGCAGTTCGCCGACACGGAGTCTGAAGCGATCAACGAGTCGATCAGCGAAGCGGCGCGCATGGTGCGCGAGATTCCGTTCGTCCAGCGCTGGATTGACGCGAACGACACCTGGGGGATGGACCGCGCCGACATGTTCCAGGCCCTCACCCGCTGCCTGTCGAGCTTCGAGTTGCTCGAGTACGAGCGGGTGCTCAGGATCGTCGACGAGGTCTCGACGAACCAGCGCGACATCGATCCGGAGGTGCCGTCTCGCGAGTTCGCGCGGCTCGATAGCGATCCCGACATCGGCCCGCACGTCCACTTTCTCCTGTACGGCCACACCCACAGCGCGACGCAGGAGCCGATCGGCGTGATCGGCGAGCGCCCGAACGAGCGCTTCCGCATGTACTTCAATACCGGGACCTGGCGGCCGGTCCACCGCCCGCTCCCACCGGCGACAGGCGGGTTCGCGAGCTGGCGTGAGCTCACGTACGTGCTCGTGTTCCGGCCGGGCGAGACGGTCTCTGGCGGCGGCCCGGTGCCTTATCCCGCCGCCGAATCGTGGACGGGCACCGTCGTCGGCCCCGTCGAGCGCCGGTTGGCCGCGAAGTTGTCGCGGCCAAGCTCGTAGCACTACCTCTTCGTCGCCGCCTTGGTCTCGGCCTGGACGATCTCGCCCGTCGAGGGGAGGATCCGCGCGAGCCACCCCGGCAGCCACCAGTTGCGCTCGCTCAGCAGCGCCATCGTCGCCGGGACGAGGACGAGCCTGACGAGCGTAGCGTCGAGGGCGATTGCCGCGGCCAGCCCGACGCCAAGCTCTTTCAGCTGAATCGAGCCCGCGATTCCGAACGCGAGGAAGACCGCGACCATGATCAAAGCGGCGCTCGTGATGATTCGGGCGCTTGCCGCGACTCCTTCCGCGACGCCGCGGTTCGTGTCGCCGAGCGTGAGCTGGCGTTCGCGAATCCGCGCGAGCAGGAACACCTCGTAGTCCATCGAGAGGCCGAACGTGATGGCGAGGACGAGCGGGATGACGAGCACATCCACGTAGCCCGGCGAGCCGTAGCCGGTCCAGTCGAGCCACCCCCACTGGAAGACCGCCACGAGGATCCCGAAGGCGGCGCCCACGCTCAGGCAGTTCATCAGCACCGCCTTCACCGGCAGAACCAGGCTGCGGAGGAGGAAGGTCAGCACGAGGAACGTCACGGCGATGACGAAGAGGACGACCTTCCAGAGACTGCTGAGCACCTCGTCGTTGACGGCCGTCTCCCTCGCAGTCACTCCGCCGAAACGCACGTCCGCCGACGCCTGCCGCGCCAGGGGGCGCAGTCGGGTCTCCATCCGTTTCAGCGTCGCCCGCGCGCCCCCCGACTCCGGATCCGAGGAGAGGATCGCGCTGGTCAGGAACACGCTGCCGTCGTCGCTTGGAAGCAACGCGCCGACACGTGCGACGCCGGGAATCGAGGTTGCCGCGGTGCGAATGCGCTGCGCGGTCGCCACGTCGCCGCTGACGAGGACGTTGACGGGACCGATCGAACCGGGCCCGGCGGCGCGTTGGATCTGCTCCGTCGCCTCGCGGACCGGTTCGTCTTTCGGGAGCAGCAACAGCCCTCGAAAATACGTCTTCATCGACAGCGCGGGGACGGCGAGGAGGAGCATGACAGCGCCACCCACGACGACTGCGGCGATCGGCCGACGGAGCATCGCCGTTGCCCACCGGCTCCAGAACGCGCCGCCGCCTTCACCCTCGGTGTTCCAGGGAACCGGCACGCCGAACCGGCCCACGTTCCGTCCCACCAGTGCAAGCAGCGCGGGCAAGAGCGTGATCGATCCCAGCACCGCGACGAGGACGACGATGATCGCGCCCAGGGCCATCGACCTGAGACCGTTCAGGTCGACGAGCATCAGGCCGACAAGCGCGACCGCGACCGTCAGGCCGCTGAAGACGACCGCCGATCCGGCGGTCGAAAGGGCGGTGCGGAGAGCCTCCTCCTTCGATCGTCCAGCGGCTAGCTCGGCGCGAAAGCGGCTGACGACGAAGAGCGAGTAGTCGACCGAGACACCGATCCCGATCATCGAAGCCATGTTCGTGACGAAGACCGACATCGTGTAAACGCGCGAAAGCCAGTAGACGAGGGCCGCCGTCATGAAGACCGCGATGAACCCGAGCGTCAGAGGCGCGACCACGGCGACGAGTGTGCCGAAGCTCGCGAGCAGGATCAGGAAGATGATCGGAAAGCCGAGCAGCTCGCCGTGCTCAGCCTGGCGCTTCGAGACCTCGCGGTAGGCCGCCCAGATTGCCGGGTCGCCGATCACGCGCGTTTTCGTTTCCGCGGAGGACTGGCTCAGCTCGGAAACGAGATCGTCGGCCAGCACCATCGCGTCGTCGAAGCCTGTCGTGTAGGTGAGCGGGAGCAATCCCGCGCGGCCGTCGGGCAGCAGCTGTACAGGCCCGGGATGGAGATCGCGATGGCGCAGGATCCTCGGCCGGATCGCCGCGAGACGCTTGGTCACGGCCGACGGAGTCGCGCCGGTCACGACGACGCCGAGCCCCGGAGCGGAGAAGCCGTGGAACCGCTTCAGGAGCGTCTCGGCACGGGACGGATCGCTGCCTGCGACGTTCCAGCCGCCGCCCGTCAGCCGATCGTGCTGGTGGAGGGCGAAGTAACCGCCGCCGGCGATCAGCGCAAGCCAGATCGCGACGACAGCGACCCGGTGGCGGGCGACGAAATCGGCGAACGATCTGAGCTCTTGCTCCACGCTTGTCGGATGGTCGCATACGAGTCCGGCTTTAAACTCGCGCACTCAACGACGGAAGGAGGACCGGTGCGACCGGCGAGCGAGTACGACGTAGTGATCGTCGGTAGCGGTTTCGGAGGATCTGTGACGGCGTGCCGGCTTGCGGAAGCGGGCCATCGCGTACTCGTGCTCGAGCGTGGGCGGCGCTGGCGCCAGGACGAGTATCCCCGGGCGCTGTTCACACAAGCGCCGTGGATCTATGACTGCGACGATCCGCAGGACCAGAACGGCTGGCTGGACGTCCGCGTCTGGCGGCACATGACAGTCGTGTCCGCGGCCGGTGTCGGCGGCGGCTCGCTCGTCTACGCGAACGTCTCGGAACCGCCGCCGGAAGACACGTTCGACGCTGGCTGGCCGCCGGAGATCACGTACGAGGGCCTCAGATTCCACCTCGACACCGTCGGCGAGATGCTCGACGTCCAAAAGCTTCCCGACAACCAGCTCACGCACCGGTTCGTGCTCATGCGCGATGCGGCCAACGCGATCGGCGACGGCCACCGCTTCGAGAAGTTCAATCTCGCGGTTCGCTTCAACGAGGACTGGAGCTACGACCTCGAGGATCCGTTCAGCCCACGGAACGCCAAGTTCGAGACGAACCGGTTCGGCAAGCGGCAGGGAACCTGCATTCATTGCGGCCAATGCGACATCGGCTGCCCGGTGCACGCGAAGAACACGCTCGACGTCAATTACCTCGCCCTGGCGGAGTCGAAGGGAGCCGAGGTGCGGCCGCTCCACCTGGTCCGCTCCCTCGAGCGTTTCGACGGCGGGTACACGCTGCACGTCGATCGCATCGACGCAGAAGCGCGCGAGGTGACGCGCGAACGCGTGACGGCGCGGCGCGTCGTCCTCGCAGCGGGCTCGATCGGTTCGACCGAGCTCCTCCTGCGCTGTCGCGGCGAGCACCGGACACTGCCGAATATCAGTGGCTTCCTCGGGCGGAACTGGAGCTCGAACGGGGACTTCATGACGCTCGGCTTCTACAACGAGACGGGCCGGCCGGTCGAGCCGACGCACGGGCCGACGATCACCGCCTCGCTCAACTACTTCGAGGGCGAGAAATACGGCCAGGAGCGCTTCCACGTCGAGGACGGGGGCTTTCCGCCCCTAATGCGCAGCTACCTCGAGAAACGGCTCGGGCCGAAGGCGGCGAAGGCGAAGTCGTGGCGGGCGAAGATCCTCTTCGCCGACCTCCGCCGCCACCTCAACGCCGACGAAGCGGCCAGGCACATCATGCCGTGGTTCGCGAACGGCGTCGACGCGGCGAACGGGCGGATGTATCTCGGCCGGTCGATGTCCCGGCCGTGGCGGCGGCGGCTCAGGCTGAGCTGGGACATCAAGAAGTCGAAGGAGCTCGTCGACAGGGTGATCGACAAGCACCGGGAGCTGACGCTCGCGACAGGCGGAAAGCACTACGTGTTCCCGGGGTGGCGGTACATGCAGTACCTGATCACCCCCCACCCCCTCGGCGGCTGCAACATGGGCACGTCGCCGGCGAACGGGGTCGTCGACCACCGTGGCCGCGTCTTCGGCTACGACGGCCTGTACGTCATCGACGGAGCGATCCTCCCCGAGGCGATCGGGATCAATCCCTCGCGCACGATCGCGGCGATCGCCGAGCGCTGTGCGGGGCTCCTGGTCGAGGAGATGGAGCAGGAGCGGGCTACGCCGTAAGCGCGAGAGCCGCGACGGCGTCCCGGACCGGCGCGAGCTCGAGGCAGCGCCAAGTCTCGCCGCCGCATGCCGCGACGCGGCTGCGCCCGGCAAGAAAGGCGGTCACGTCGACGCTCCTGGGGTCGACCGTCAGGCCGGTGCCGGCGGCCTTGAGACACGCTTCCTTGAGCGTCCAGATCCGCAGGAACTCGCGGTATCGCGGGACTCGCCGGAGCAGGCGCACCTCGGCGTCGCTGAAGTACCGGCGCGCGATCGCGTCCCATTGAGGGCGCCGGTCGCGGCGGACGACCTCCAAGTCGACGCCGATTTCTTTCGTCCGCGTCACCGCGCACAGCGCGATGCGCTCCGAGTGGGCGAGGTTGAACTTCAGCGAGCCGTCGGCGAGCTTGGGTTTTCCGTGCGGACCTGCTACGAACACGGCGCGATCGACGCCGTAGCGGCCGAGAATCTGGCGCAGGCGCCCTCGACCGGCGACGTACCGGCAACGGTGACGCGCGAATCGGAAGGTGTCCGCGCGGGCGCGCTCCGTCGGCGCGAGCAGCTCGAACAACCGGCGGATGTCGTCGCGCGGCTCGAGATCGAAGAACCAGAGCTGCACCTCGTGCTCGGCCAGATCCGGTGAGTCGGGTGCATCGAGCCAGGGGCCGCCGCCAGAAGCCTTGGGATCGAGGCGCCTGAAACGGATCCGGGTCACGACGTCGGCTCGAGCCGGCGCGGGGTCAACGGCGCCCGCCCACGACGGCGCATCGACCATCGGCTCAATGCGATCGCGGCCGCGGTGGCGACGACCAGTCCGGCCACGCACGAGATCCAGCGGTCCGGAAGCGAGAAGAGGGTCGCGATGCCGATCACGACCAGGAGCACGATCACGGCCCACTGGAATCCCGACGGAACCGCTGTGCGGTACGGCCGGGCCCGGTCGGGATCGCTCTGCCTGAGGCGAAGCACCGCGACCATGTAGGCGGCGTAGATCAGGCAGACGATCGCCGCGCCGATGACGGCGGCGACCAGCTCGATGCCGAGGCTGACGACGAAGAACGCGGACGCGATGCCCAGACTGCCGAGCAGGAGCACGGCTCCGTAGGGCACACCGGTCTCGACCCGCATTGCGGCGCACCAGCTCGGCAGATGGCGGTCACGTGCGACGGCGTAGACGAGGCGCGAGGCTCCCATCACCCCCGCGTTGAAGGTCGAGGCGATCGCGGACAGCGAGAGGAACGCCGCCAAGTATGTCCCCGTCCGCCCTAGGAGCTCGCGTAGGTACGTCAGCTGCGGCGTGAGGTCGTCCGTGAGCCGGGCACGCGCGACATTCGCCCCGATCCCCGACGAGAAGACGCCGTAGGCGACTGCAAGGATCACGACCGCCACGGGCATCGAGAGCGGAATGAGACGCGCGTACGACGCAGGCCGCAGCCCGATGGGGGTCACCCACTCGAAGCCCATGTAGATGAAAACGGCGATGCCGACGGCGGCCGGAAGCGCGGCCAGGCCTCCGCCGAGGTCGCCGACGCCGGCCGCGTGCTGCAGGTCGCCCGGAGCGTTCGCGACGCCCGCGATGCCGAGGACGACGATGAGCGCGGCGGCGACCCCCGTGAGCCCCATCTGCAGGCCGCGCGGGAACTCGAGGCCGAGCAGGTTGACCGCGACGACGCACACGATCATCACGACGACGATCGCGAGCGCAGGAAAGCCGGGGAAGAGCGCGCGCATGACGAGCGCGAACAGATAGCTCTCGACCCCGGCTATCAGCACGACGAAGATCAGGTACAGGTAGACGAACGCCAGCGCCGCGCGCTCGCCGAACGCCGCCTTGAAGTACGTCACGATCGCCGGCGACGAGGGGTACATCCCGGCGAGCTCGCCGATCGACTGCGCGAGCACGCTGCAGAGGAGGCCACCGAGCGCGAGCGCAACGAGCGCCCAGAACAGCGTCGTCACCTGGAAGAGGCCGCCGACCATCATGAAGGCGCTGCAGCTGAGCGCCATGCCGACACCGACGGAGAGATAGAACAGGAACTCTCGGGTTCCCCTCACAGCCCCCAGATCACCATCGCGCACGCCTCGAGCTTGACCTTGTCGCGCTCGTTGGAGAAGACCGACAGCATCCCGTCGAGCAGCGCCGTCGAGGGGTTGTAGTTGCCGGAGAAGATCTCCATCAGCGTCGGGTACGAAGCCTGAAGGTGAACGAGGTACTCGTCCTCATCGGCGGGTCGGCCCTCGTCGATCGACTGCAGCTGCCGATCCTTGATCGCCAGCGTGTACAGCGTGCCGTTGTCGGTCGCCTCGAGCACCACCTGCCGGTCCCAGTTCTTGACGAGCTTCGCAACCCGGGGATTCGTGTTGAAGCGGTGCTGGAAGTCCTGAAGGCACTCCTCCAGGTCCGTGAACTGCGCTGCTGGTTTCGTGGCCGCCATCGTCATCTCCCTTTCTTCAGGCCCACGGCTGAGGAGTGCCGAGGAGCTGGTTGCCCATGATCACCTTCAGGGTGTCATCCGACGGGGCCATCAACGATCCCGCTCGGGCGTCGCGATAGCACCGCTCCGTCACGTGGCCGCGCTTGTAGGCAATCCCGCCGCAGACCTGGATCGCCTTGTGCGCGACGTCCACCGCCGCCTCCGCGGCCATGATCTTGAGCGCAGCCAGCTCGACGAAGTACGGGTCGTCGGGGTTCTCGCTGATGATCTCGTCGAGTAGCTCGGCCGCCCTGAACTCGTCGAACAGGATCGTCGCGTTGTCCGACATCTGCGCCACCCGTAGGACGGCCGCGCGCGTCTGGTCGATCCTCACCTTCATCTCGCCGATGTACCGCTGCACGGTCTCGACGCTGGAGAGCGACCGTTTCGTGTCGCTGTGGACGCGGCCCTTGACGTGCTCGATCGCCGAGTCCAGCGCCGCCTGCGCGATCCCGAGGTAGACGGCCGACAGTCCGACGAGATAGATCGGGAGCGCATACGCCATCATGAAGGAGAAGCCCGCCATCGGTTCCCCGAGACGCTGCTCTCTCGTGACGTGACAGTTGTTGAAGTGCACGGGGCGGCTGCTGTTTCCGCGCAGGCCCATTCCGTCCCACACGCCCTTCGGCTCGATGCTCTCGTCCCTCCCGTCGATCACGAACAGGCTTAGATCGGTCGGCCCGACATCGGCGTTCGCACGAACCGGGATGAGATAGAAGTCGGCGTAGCCGGCGTTCGTCGCGAATGACTTGAAGCTGTCGATCACGAAGCCGCCGTTCTGCTCGACCGCGTAGCTGTCCATGTGCCAGATCCGGTTTCCGGAGCCGGGCTCGCTCATTGCGAAGGCGCCGAGCCACTCGCCGTTCAGGATCGGCTCCAGGAAGTCGCCGGCGCCATCGTCGAGCACGAGCGCCGAGATGAGCGGCAGGGTGGACTGGTGCATCGCGTAGCACATCGCCGTCGACGCGCAGCCCTTCGCGAGCGCCTCGGTGACGAGCATCGCGGTGACGATGCTCGCGCCGGGCCCGCCCAGCTCTTCGCGCACGGTCAGCTTCAGCAGGCCGGCGTCCCGCACGGCCGCGATCCCGTCGTGCGGGAACTCGCCGTGGCGGTCGACGTCAGCCGCGTGGGGGGCCAACGCATCGCGCGCGACGTCCTCCGCCGTGCGGCGCCACTGGCCCTGGTCCTTCGTCAGTGCGATTCCCTCGAGATTCAGCGCGTTCGGCATGAGCTCACCTCGTATCGGTTGCGGGGGCCGGCGCGCTGCCGGCGAGTTCGGCGTGTCCGGTCCCGTTGCTGCGCTGCTCGCGGATCCGGCTCCAGTCTGCTTCTGTGACGGACCGTCCGAAGCTGCGGAACGCTGCAGGGCGGAAGCCGTGAAGCTCCGCCCAGCTGCGAAGCGTCGTGAGCAGATCGTGCGGCATGTCGACGCCGACGCGGGCAAGCTCGTACTGCTGCTCGAGCGCGAACATCATCGGCTCGCACATGCAGGCGAACGCCGTTCCGGGCGGCAGGCCGAAGTCCCACCCTAGGTCGGCTGCGCCCGGAAGCTCGACGAGGCCGCCCTCGAGCACGAGAACGTCCGGGCGCGCGCGCTCGACGGCCTCGCCGACGTCGAGCGGGCGAGCGATGTCGCAGACGACGGCACCCGCCTTGAGGTGCTCCGGCCGCAGCGGATGATCCGTGCTCGACGTCGCCGTGACGAGGAAGTCCGCGAGCGGCAGCGACTCCGCCGCGTCGGCGGTCAGCACTAGCACGCCGTCGTCCACGAGCTGAGCCGCAATCGCCCCAGCCGAGCGGCCACCGTCGGCAAGCTCGACCACGCGCCGGGCGATCGGTCCGCCTGCGGGCAGTGTCTCGGCCAGCAGCGTCTCCACGAGCCGTTCGCCCACGAGGGACAGGACGCGCCGCGTTACGGAGGGACGGACCGGGTTACCGACGAGGACGAGGCGTCCGAACTCCCGCGCCAGCAGGAGCGACAGCGCCCGACCCACGGACCCCGGCGCTCCGAGCACCCCTGCCGTAGCGTCCTCCGGAGCGAGGCGCGTAGCCGCGCTCGCCTCCAGGACGGTGTCGAGCGCGCTGAGCGCCGTGAACGCGTTGCCCGTGGAGAGCCGTACGCCGACGTCTCCGAGGTCGAGGCCGGCTCCCGTGACGACAGAGATCTGGCCTCCCAGGCCGATCACCTGAGCACCGCGCTCCGCAGCGAGCGCTATCGCCTCTCGGACGAGTCCCACAGCCTCCTCGCGTTGCATCGCCCGCAGCTCCGCGCTCGTGCGCGGCACCACGACGAACTCGCCGTATGCAGCCGCGCCCGACGGTGACTCGAGGCGCGTCGACCCGACCACGAACGGGTCGACGACGTCGCTCCAGCGCCGGCAGATCTCACCGAGCTCACGTTCCGAGAAGACGGAGAGGCTGTGGTCGAAGTCGCCGTAGCTCTTGTACTCGATCGGGTGTGCGATGAACGCCCAGCGCCCCTCGCCGCCGCGCGGCCGGCGAGCGGTCGCGGTTCTGCCGCTTTGCGGGCGTTCGGATCGCCGAGTCAGCGTTCGGGGCCGGTCGAGCAGGTGGTTGAGGGTCGCCGCCGTGTCGCCGCTTGCGAACTGCTCGACCGATCGCGAGACCGCCGCGGCGAGCTCGTCGCACATCTCCTCCGTGAACGTCAGCGGCGGCTCGATGCGGACGACGTCCGAGCTGAGGATCGTCGGGGCCACCCGGACGTGCTCGACCTCGAGCAGATGGCTCGACAGGAGGGCGGCGAGATGCCCCTGCTCGGCCATCAGCCCGAGCAGGGACTGGCGGCCGAAGGCGTCCCAGTCACCGGCAAGCTCCAGGCCCAGTAGGAAGCCGCGGCCCCGAACCGCTCGAACCGCCGGACTGTGTTCGCCCGCGACCTGCTGGAGGGCCAAGCGCAGCCGCTCGCCGTTTCTGCGCACCGCGGCCACCAGCGCGCCCTCGTCCTCCGTCAAGCGATCGAGGACGGCCAGCCCGACACGAGCGGCGAGCGCGCCGCCGGCGAACGTGGACGTGTGCTTGAGCGCGAATTCTTTCGAGTACACGTGCTCGCCGTAGAGGACCGCCCCGACCGGCACGACGCCGCCTCCGAGCGCCTTTGCGAGCATCAAGACGTCGGGCGTGACGCCCTCCTCGTCGCAGGCGAACATACGCCCGGTTCGCCCGAGGCCGGTCTGAACCTCGTCGACGACGAACAGGACACCGTGCCGCGCGCACACGTCGCGGGCCGCGCGCAGATAGCCGGCCGGCGGTACGACGATGCCGCCTTCGCCCTGGATCGGCTCGACCATGAAGGCGGCGAACTGCTCGCCGCGCTCCGCGAGCGTGCGCTCGAGCGCGTCGAGATCGCCGAAGGGGACGAGCTCGAAGCCGTCGATCGGCGCGAAGAACGGTTCCTGATACGCCGCGCGCCCCGTCGCCGAAAGAGCGCCGAGCGTCTTGCCATGGAACCCGTTCTCGGTTGAAAGGATCCCCGCCCGACCCGTTGCGGCGCGCGCGAGCTTGATCGCCGCCTCGGCCGCCTCGGCCCCGCTGTTCGTGAACGTGACGTGACCGAGCCCGGGCGGCGCGACCTCGACGAGGCGCTCCGCGAGCTCGCCGGCTGCACGAAGGCTCGACGGCTGGACGAACGCGGGCTCCGCCGCCTCCCCCACCGCCCTGATCGCCTGCCAGATCTCGTGCGGGCTGTGTCCGAAAGGAACGGCGCCGTAGCCCGCGATCGCGTCGAGGTAGCGAGTGCCGTGCTCGTCGAACAGCCAGCACCCCTCGGCGCGAACGAAGCTCTTGTCCATCCGGAACTGCCGCAGCAGGCTTCCGATCGCCGGGTTGACGAACCGCTCGAACAACTTTCGCGACACGGTCTCGTCTTCGCCGGGTGCGGACCCGCCTTGACCGGACGCCTCGCGCGCGACGTCGCGGATGCTCCAGCCGTCGAGCAACCGGCTGAGCGGCACGTCGATGCCGAGCTCCTCGGCGACCGACGCGCGGACCTCGGCCACCTCGAGTGACCCGAGGCCGAGCTGGATCATCGGCTGGACGACGTCGATCTCTTCTTCGGGCTCGCCGAGTATCCGGACGACGCGCTCGACGAGAGCAGCCTCGATCTCGAGCTGGCGCCGCGTCGCCGCCCCGTCGCCGTCCGCCTCTCCGTTTAGCCGGACGGCCGCCGCCGTCTCCGGCGCGGCGGCCCGGAGTGCCGGGCTCTCCCACCGCGCGAGCAGCGGGATCTCGCCCGACAGCCACGCACTTCGGCACGCACTGCGGCGAATCTTCCCGCTCGAGGTCTTCGGCGCCGTCCGCGGCGGCATCAACCCGACGCCGTCGACCATCAGGCGATGCCGGTCGGCCACCGCCGCCGAGATCGCATGCCGCACCTCGTCGACCGGAGCTTTCCGTTGCACTTCGGCCATCACGACCACTCGTTCACCCGCGGCCTCGACCGAGAACGCCGCCGATCCGCCGGCCCTGATCGCCTCGTGCGCCTCCTCGACCGTTCGCTCGATGTCCTCGGGATGGTGGTTCGCGCCTGCGATCACGATCAGGTCCTTCAGGCGCCCTGCGACGAACAGCTCGCCGTCCCGGACGAAGCCGAGATCACCCGTCCGGAGAAACGGGCCGGAGCGGTCGTCGAGGTGCGCACCAAAGGCCGCTTCGGTCTCGTCGGGCCGGTTCCAGTAGCCGGCCGCGACACTCGGGCCGCGAGTCCAGATCTCGCCGACCTCGTCGTCGTCGCAGCGCCGATGCGTCTCCGGGTCGGCGACGATCACTTCGTGGTCCGCGGGCGCGACGCCGCAGGACACGATCGCCCTGAGCTCGTAATCGCCGCTCGCGGCGTCGACCGCGCTCCGTCGCTGGAGCGCCTCGGCGTCGAGACGGAGGATGCAAGGGGCTTGCGGGTCGGCGGGACCCGTGACGTAGACGACGGCCTCGGCGAGCCCGTAGCACGGCGCGAGAGCATCCGGGCGCAGCCCCGCGGGCGCGAACGTCTCGGTGAAGCGCTCGAGGGCCTCCGCACGAACGGGTTCTGCACCGACGGCCAGCCACTTCAGGCTGCTGAGGTCGAGCGTCTCGAGATCGCTCGGACGGGCGCGCCGAACGCAAAGCTCCAGTGCCGAGCTCGGCACTCCGCTCCACGTGCCCCCGTACTCGGAAATCGCCTTGAGCCAGCGGAGCGGCCGGGTCATAAAGGCCACGGGCGACATGACGACGCAGAGCTGGCCGTTGTAGAGACTGCCGAGCAGCGTCGCGAGGCCCATGTCGTGGAAATGCGGCAGCCAGGTCACGCAGACGCCTTCCCGCGTCTGTCGGCTTGCCCGGGATGCCGCCCCGATGTTGTCGAGCACGTTCGCGTGCCGCACCATCGCCCCACGCGGTGAAGTAGTCGAGCCCGACGTGTACTGCAGGTAGGCGACGGCGTCCGGCGAGGTGAGCGAAGGCTCGCCTGGCTCGCTCGCCGGCCGGACGGAGTCTGTCGCGATCCATTCACAGCCGGCGAGCTCCGGCGCCAGCTCGAGCAGCTCGTGCACCTCGCCGTGCAGTGCGCCCGTGGTCAGAATCGCGCGCGGCGCGCAATCGGCGACGATCGAACGGAGCGCCGGCAGGCTCCGCTCCAGCCTTCCCGGCAGCGGGCTCGCCACGGGAACGGCCACGACGCCCGCGTAGACCGAGCCGAAGAACGCAGCGACGAAATCGGCTCCCGCCGGATACAGGAGCACCGCGCGGTCCCCGGCCGAGGACACCTCGCTCAGGCGCTCCGCGATCGCCGTTGCGCGGCAGGCGAGCTCGGAATACGTCAACCGCTCCTCGCTCGAGCCGTCGTCGCCGAGCAAGACATACGCGTCGGCGGCCGGCTCTTCGTCAACTCGAGCGCTGAGCAGCTCTCCGAGCGTCGACGGTGCGGACCGCGGGACGCCGTGCTCCTGGCCCGCGGCGGCGATGCCGAGCTCGGCAGCGACCTCCGCCATCGCGTCGACGGACGCACGGATCTGCTCCTCGGTGTGATCGGAACAGACGAAAAAGCGCAGGCGTGCCGCTCCCTCCTCGACCGCCGGATGCACGATCGGCTGCACGTTCACGCCACGCTCGAGCAGTGCGTTGGAGGCCGCGATCGCCGCCTCGGAGCTCCCAAGGATCACGGGGATCACCGGGGAGTCCGCGCTGGGTCCGGTGTCGAGCCCGCGACTCCGCGCGAGCTCGACGAAGAACCGGGAACGCGCCTGCAGCCGCGCGACCCGCTCCGGCTCCTCCTGGAGGCGGCGGAGCGCGGCGAGAGCTGCGGCCGCGTTCGGCGGGGGCAGGCCGACGCTGAAGACGAATCCCGGCGCGCTGTACTTGAGGTAGTCGACGAGCGCGGCGTTGCCCGCGATGTAGCCGCCGGCGCTCGCGAGCGCCTTGCTCAGCGTGCCCATCCAGATCTCGACCGCCGAGGGATCGACGCCGAAGTGCTCGGCGACGCCGCGTCCCGTTTCGCCGACGACGCCGAACGAATGCGCCTCATCGACCATCAGGAAGGCGCCGTGGCGCTGCTTTACCTCGACGAAGCGAGGGATGTCGGCGATGTCCCCGTCCATGCTGTACACGCCCTCAACGACGATCAGCACGCGCTCGTACCGGTCGCGAACCGCCGCGAGCAGGCGGTCGAGCGCCTGCCAGTCGTTGTGGGGGAAGCTGCGGCGCGTCGCCCCCGAGAGCAAGGCGCCCTGGACGATGCTGTCGTGGGCGAGCGCGTCGTGGACGAGTAGGTCGCGCGGGCCGACGAGATGGCCGAGTGTCGTCACGTTCGCGAGGTTGCCGCTGATGAAGACCACGGCCTTCTCCGCACCGAGGAAGCGGGCAAGCTCGTGCTCGAGCTCGAGATGCACCGGCCGCTCGCCCGAGACGAGCCGGCTCGCCGACACCGACGTGCCGAATGCGTCGATCGCCTCCTTCGCTGCGGCCGACACGGCTTCGTCTCCGCTCAGCGCGAGGTAGTTGTAGCTCGCGAAATTGATCAGCTCGCGGCCGTCGATCCGAGCCGTGTTCCGTGCGACCCGTTCGTGCACGCGGAAGAAGGGGTTCTCGATCGCACTATCCGCGAACGCGGAGAGGCGCTCTTGCAGCTCGACGAACTCCGGTAGCTCGCCGAACGGCACGTGCTTGCGGTCCGGCGTCCCGGAGCCCGCACCGTCAGCCTCGACCGGGCTACCACCGGTCACGTAGTCGACGAGCTCGAGGATCGAGATGTCGCCGGGCACATCGGAGAGCGGCAGAACGACCCTGAACTTCGTCTCGATGCGCTGCACGAGATCGGCCAGCTGCACGGAGTCGAGCCCAAACGCGCTCAGTGGCGCCTCAGGCTGGATCTCGTCGAGGTCCCTCCCGACGAGCTGGCGCGCCTCACGCTGGATCCACTCCGCGACTCCGTCCGCAGGCCGACCGTTGACCTCCGCGGCCGGCTGGGCGGCTGACCTCGCCTCCTGGTCGAGCAGGGCCCTCAGCCCGCCGTCCGCGAGCAGGCGGCTCGTGAGGTTGCGTTGGATCTTTCCGTTCCTCGTTCGCGGCAGGGTCCCTGCGCGGATGAGGACGAGCCGGTGCACGGCGAGCTCGTGCTCGCGCGCGATCGCCTCGCGGACGCGAACGGCCACGGCCTCGAGGTCGATCTCTGGCCCGCTCTCGACCTCGTGCACCACGACGAGCCGTTCCTCGCCTCCGACCTCGACTCCGATCGCGGCCCCGCCGCTCGGGACGAGCGACGGATCGGCCTGGTCCGCCGTCTGCTCGATGTCCTGGGGGTAGTAGTTGAGGCCGTGGACGATGATCAGCTCCTTGATGCGCCCGGCGACGTAGAGCTCGCCGTCGAGCACGAAGCCGAGGTCGCCGGTGCGCAGGAACGGCTTGCCGCCGTCATCCGCGACCGTCGCCCCGAAC
Organism: Actinomycetota bacterium; assembly: GCA_030854475.1. Classification (GTDB taxonomy): domain Bacteria; phylum Actinomycetota; class Thermoleophilia; order Gaiellales; family Gaiellaceae; genus JALYTD01. The sequence continues at coordinate 59,814 of JALYTD010000017.1, read as the reverse complement.
GTCTGCTCCGTGAGCCGCGGCCGGTTCCAGTACCCCTGGGCGATACTGCCGCCGCGCGACCAGATCTCGCCGACCCGCCCCGGCTCGACGGTCTCGCGGGTCTTCGGATCGACGATCTGGATATCGCTGTTCGAATCGCTTGGCCCGCAGCCGATGAGCGTGTGAGTCGAGCCATCGCCTGCCGTGACCCGCCGGACCTCCCCGTTCCGCAGCGCCGCCCCGTCGAGGTGGCAGACGGTTGGCCGCTCGGCAATCGGCGTCGCCGAGACCATCAGCGTCGCCTCGGCAAGCCCGTAGGCGGGTGTGAGCGCCGCGGGGTCGAAGCGCGAGGGGGCAAACGCGTCCGCGAAGCGGTCGAGCGTTCGCGCCTGCACCGGCTCGCCGCCGACCAGCAGCATCCGCACCGAGCTCAGGTCGATCGCGGCGCGTTCTTCCGGCGTCGTCGCGCGCACGCAGAGCTCGAGCGCGAAGTTCGGGCTCACCGTATGCGTCGCGCGCGTCGCCGAGAGCGCCTGGAGCCACCCGTAGGGCCTCTGAAGGAAGTGCCACGGCGGCATCAGGGCGATGTGGTTGCCGTTGTAGAGGGGCGACAGGATCCCGCCGACCAGGCCGAGATCGTGATACGGCGGGACCCACATCAGGCCTTCCACGTCCTCGTCGAGCGCGAGCGCCGACTGCAGATACTCCAGGTTCGCCAACAGGTTCCGCTGGCTGACCATCACGCCCTTCGGATCCGAGGTCGACCCCGAGGTGTACTGGAGCAGGGCGAGCGCGTCGCCGTCGAGGTCCGGTCGGCGCCATTCCGTCTCGTCCGCCTCCGTCAACGCGTCGACGGCGACCCATTCCAGCGCCGCGAGCTCGTCTGGCGGCCGGGCGAGAACGCTCTCCCGCACGGAGGCGTGCGTGAGCACAACCGTCGAGCCGGAGTCGCGCGTCATCCGCGCGAGCCGCGGCAACATGCGTCCGAGCCGAGTGGGCGTTGGACGAAACGCGGGGACGGCGACCGTGCCGGCGTAAGAGCACGCGAAGAACGCAGCGATGAAGTCGAGGCCCGGCGGCAGGAGGACGACGACCCGGTCGCCCGCCGCGCAGCGAGCCTGGAGACCCGCTGCGATCCTCCGGGCGAGACGGTCGAGCTCGCCGTACGTGATCGTCTCCGTCTGCTCGGCCCCGTCGACGAGGAAGGTGTAAGCGCGCCGGTCAGGAGCCGAGGCGGCTCGCTGCTCAAGGAGGTCGACGAGCGAGGCGAGCCGCGGCCGCGTCGCCGGCGCGAGGTCTCTAGCCATGCGGAGCCGCCTGTGTCTCCCGGATCCAGCCGACAACCGAAGCGAGGGTGTCCTTCGCGGGACGGTGCCGGTAACCGAGCTCTCGCTCGGCCTTCTCGGAGCTCATGAACCAGTACCGAGCGGCGTAGCCGACGAGGTCGGGCGGGATCGGCGCGGGAAGATGGAGCGCGCGACACGCGTTTACCGCCACCTTGACGAGACCTGCCGGGAGCACGACCACTGGTTTCTTAGAGCCGGCGAGCTCCAAAACGGTTCGGACGATCTGCTCGATCGTGAGGTTCTCGCCGCCGAGGATATAGCGCTCGCCCGACCGGCTGCGCTCGAGCGCGCTCACGATTCCGGTGGCCACGTCGTCGACGTGGGTCACCGATGCGCCTCCGCGAAGGGCGAGCGCGGGCCAGTTGCGCAGGACGTCGCGGATCGCGCCGGCGGTCACCCATTGGTAGTCGTTGGCGCCGTAGGTCTCGCCGGGATTGACGACGGTGGCCTCGAACCCCTCCCCGGTGGCGCCGAGGACGAGTTTCTCGGCCTTGTGCTTCGCGATCGCGTAACGAAGGCCCGAGCCGTCGAGTAAGAACGAGGCCGTCTCATCGAAGATCTCAGGCCGGTCGGATCCGTTGATCGCAGTCGACGACGAGACGTACACCAGCCGAACGCCCCCGGCACGCTGCACTGCCTCGACGACGTTTCGAGTCCCGTCGATCACGATCGCCTCGACGTGCGCGGACGCGATCTCCTCCCAGCCGCTGACGGAGGCGAGATGGATGCAGCCATCGCACCCCCGCAGCGCGTCTTCGAAGCTCGATCTGTCGAGCACGTCCCCCTCGACACGCTCGAAGTCGAGGTCGTCGATCCGCTCGGTGCTGCTCGCCGGCCGCAGGAGGCAGCGGACGTCGTGACCACGTTCGCGCAGCGCGCGGACCACCCGCGACCCGATGAACCCCGTGCCCCCGGTGACGAAGATCCTCACCGCCGTTTGCGCGCGAGGAGCGTCTCGGTCTGTGCGGGCGTCGGCAGGGGCACCGAGCGTGAGGTTTTAACAGGGTTTCGCGCGCCGCGCTCAGCCTGATGCGCTCGGCGCCCCCTCGCGGACGAACCCTGCGAGTAGTTCGGCAACACGCTCCGGTTGGTCCTCCGGCGAATAGGTATAGGCGTCCTCGATCCACTCGACACGCGCGTTCGGCAGGTCGCGCGCGAGGCGCTCAGCGTCCCGGGGGTCGAAGAAGCGGTCGTCGCGCGACCACGCGATCAGCGCCGGCTTGTCGAAGTCCCGCAGACGGTCCGCGGCCTCGATCGAGTAGCGGTTGTCGAGTCCCCGCGTGAACCCCTTGATGTCGCGGTCGATCCCGCGGACCGTGAAGACGGGGAACACGTATGAATCCTCCGCTTTCCGGTCGATCGGCTTCTTCGCCAGCCATCCGTACGCGAACGGCAGGCGGCGCGGCGCGCGCAGGCGCATCGGCGCCATCATCAGCTTCATCAAGCGAGGAACGGCACCCAGGACCTTCAAGTACTTGAACATCGTCGGCGGAAGGTTCTCGCGATAGTCACACGAGGTCAGGAACAGACGGCCGATCCGCTCCGGCCGCCGCGTCACGACTACCTGGCACAACGCACCGCCGGTGTCGTTGCCGACGAGGGTCACGTCCGCGAGGCCGAGCGCCTCGATTGCATCGGCGATCAGGTCGGCGAGTCCGTGTGGCGTGAGATCCGTGCCCTCCGGCATCGGCAGCTGGTGAGCGCCGAGCGGGAGCTCGAGGACGATGCAGCGAGCCTCGCCTGACACCCGCGCGACGACTTTGCGCCACAGGTTGGCGTTCACTACCAGCCCGTGTACGAAGACGATCGGTGCTCCGGCGCCGGCCTCGAAGTAGCGGAGGCGACCCTGCGCCAGGTCTAGCTCGCGCGGCTCGCCGAGGGCTGGGTCGCGCCACGCCGCCTTCTCGCTGCTGGTCATCGCGGTTCCTCTCGTCTAGTGGTGAAAGCGATCACTGCTTTCCCTCCGCGTCCCATGGGAAACCGCGCCGGTCACAGCAAGGCGCGGATTGCGTAGTAGGCGGCGGCGGCGGCGAAGAGCTGCGCGTCGATGCGGTCGAGCATGCCACCGTGGCCGGCGAGCAGGCGGCCCGTGTCCTTGACGTTCAGGTCCCGCTTGATCGCCGACTCGAACAGGTCGCCGAGCGGCGCGGCGACCGCGACCGCGCCGCCGAGCGCGATCGACTCCGGGATCGACAGGAAGTCCTGCTTGTAGAGCGCGATGAACGCGACGAAGATCGTCGTCGCGGTCCCCGCCGCGAGCCCCTCCCACGTTTTCCCGGGCGAGAGCGTCGGCGCCATGCGATGCCGCCCGACAAGCCGCCCGACGACGTACGCCGCCGTGTCGCCGGCGAACACCGCCACGATCACCGTCAGTGCGGCGAGTCGTCCGTGCTCGGGCAGGCCGCGCAGGAGCACCAAGTGCCCGAGGCCGAGGCCGACCCAGGCCGCCCCGAGCACCGTCGCCCCGAGCGACGTCGTCGCCGCGGCACGGGTCTCGGCGACACCGAACAGCACGAACGCGAGCACGAATGTTGACGCGAACCCGCCGAGCAGCCACTCGATGCCACCCGTCTTGGCGCCGATCAGCGCAAGGATGAGGCCGAGGTAGCCCGCGAGCACTAACGGCCGGAGCGGCCGCGCGATCGAATAGAACTCGTGCAGCGCGATCAGCCCGACCGCCACGGCGAGCAGCGTCAGCCACCAACCGCCGAGGTACAGGATGCCGAGGACGAACGGCAGGCCGACCGCCGCAACCAGGATCCGCGACCAGGCTGCGCTCAGAGCTCTATCTCCCGCCGAACCGGCGGCGCCGGCTGGCGTATTCCGCGAGTGCCTGCTCGAGCTCGCCGCGTCCGAAATCGGGCCAGAGCGTGTCCACGAAGACGAGCTCCGCGTACGCGGCCTGCCACAGCAGGAAATTCGAGAGGCGCATCTCGCCCGACGTGCGGATGACCAGATCCGGATCCGGCAGGTCCGGGGCATACAGCGCGCGGGCAAACGTGTCCTCGTCGATTTCGTCGGGCGTGAGGCCCGCGCCCACCAGCCGCCGCGCCGCATCTGCGAGCTCAGCGCGTCCTCCGTAGTCGAACGCGATCCAGAGCTCGAGCCGGTCGTTGCCTGCCGTCTCGGCCTCCAGGTCGCTCATCTTGTCGCGCAGCTGGTCCGAGGCGCGGTCGCGCCGGCCGATGAAGCGGACGCGCACACCCTGCCTCGCGAGGTCGGGGAGCTCCCGGTCGATCGTCTCGCCGAAGATCTCCATCAGGGCGTCGACCTCACCCGGCGGACGCGTCCAGTTCTCGGTCGAGAACCCATAGACGACGAGCGCGCCAACACCGAGGTCGAGCGCGGCCTCGACGGTTCGCCGCAGCGCTCGCGTGCCTTCGCTATGACCGGCGGCGACCGGCAGGTCCTTGGCCTCGGCCCAGCGGGCGTTGCCGTCGGGGATGATGGCGACGCAGCCGACCGGTTCGAGGCGTTCCAGATCGAACGCCGACTTCCGGGCGGCGCGCCGCAGGCGGATACGCGTCAACAGGTTCACAGAAGGCGAAAAGCCTGCCTCAGACCTCCATGATCTCCTCTTCCTTGCGCTTCAGCAGGTCGTCGATGCGATGCGTGTGGTCGTCGGTGAGCTTCTGGACCGTTTCCTCGGCCCGGCGCTCTTCGTCGCTCCCCACCTCGCCCTTGTCGACGAGCCCCTTGAGGTGATGCATGACGTCGCGGCGGACGTTGCGCACGGCGACGCGGCCCTCTTCCGCCATGTGGCGTGCGACCTTCACGAGCTCCTTGCGGCGCTCTTCGGTCAGCTGCGGGATCGGCAGCCGGATCACCTTGCCGTCGTTGTTCGGAGTGAGGCCGAGGTCGGACTCCTGAATCGCGCGCTCGATCGACGAGACCGAGCTCGGGTCGAACGGCTGAACGGTGATCAGCCGCGGCTCGGGCGCGTTGATCGTCGCGAGCTGCTTGAGCGGCGTCTTCGTGCCGTAGTAGTCGATCTGCACGCGGTCCAAAAGTGCCGCGGACGCGCGGCCCGTGCGCAGCGTGTTGAACTCGTGATGGGAGGCCTCGACGGACTTGTCCATCCGGCGGGTCGCGTCCAGGATCAGATCGTCGATGGCCATCAGTTTCCTCCGAGGTCGGGGGTCGAGACGATGGTGCCGACACGCTCACCCGAGATCACCCGGCGGATATTCCCGTCTGCGAGCGCGAACACGTAGATCGGAAGCCGATTGTCCATACACAGCGAGAGCGCTGTCGTGTCCATCACCTTCAGGCCGCGCTCGATCGCCTGGAGATGTGTGATCTCGGGAATGAACTCGGCGCTCGGGTCGAGCCGCGGGTCACCCGCGAAGACGCCCTCCACGGCGTGCTTGGCCATGAGGATCGCCTCGGCATTGATCTCGAGGGCGCGCAATGCGGCCGCCGTGTCCGTGGTGAAAAACGGGTTGCCCGTGCCGGCCGCGAAGATGACGATGCGCTGCTTCTCGAGGTGTCGGATTGCCCTCCGGCGAATGTAGGGCTCGGCGACCTCGGAGACCTCGAGTGCGGACAGGACACGTGTGTTGGCTCCCCGCTTCTCGAGCGCGTCCTGGAGAGCGAGCGCGTTGAGTAGCGTGGCGAGCATGCCTGCGTAGTCCGCTGTCGCGCGGTCCATGCCCTCGGCCGCGGCAGCCATGCCTCGGTAGATGTTCCCCGCGCCGACGACGATCGCCAGCTCGACGCCGCGCTCGTGCACCTCAACGATCTCCCCGGCGATCGCGGCGATTCGTTCGGGGTCGAGTCCGTACTCCTTCTCACCCATCAGCGCTTCGCCGGACAGCTTCAGCAGCACCCTGCGGAAGACGGGTGGCTGCGCCGGGATCGGCGCGGACTCACGCTCGGTCTGAACGGTCTCGCTCACTCTGCGAGGGCGTAGCGGACGAACTCGACGACCTCGAGCCCCTCCTCCTCGAGCGCTTGCCCGACGGACTTGCCACCGTCGTGGATCCAGGCCTGCTCCGTCAGCACGCCACCCGGGTACGCCGCGAAGAACCGCTTGTTCAGCATGCCCTCGACGATCTTCTCCCGGGCCTGCTCGGGCTTTCCCTGCACTTCGTCCGAGTTCAGGAAGATCTCGCGCTCCGAGGCGATCACGTCCTCCGGCACCTCGTCGCGTCGGGCCCAGCGAGGCCCGGCAGAGGCGATGTGCATCGCAAGCCTGCGCACGGCGGCGGGATCGGCCTCGCCCCGCACCTTCACGAGCACGCCGATCTTGTTCCCGGGGGGATGCACGTACTCGCCCAGAGCGGCGCCGTTGGTCCCTTCGAACCGGTCGGCGCCCCGAACGACGATGTTCTCGCCGAGTTTGGTCACCAAGTCCACGCGTGCTTCTTCCACCTTCTGAGCGGCTTCGGGGCCCTCGCCCAACACGACCTCGAGCACCTGCTCCGCGAAGGCGAGGAACTCCTCGTTCTTCGACACGGGTTCGGTCTCGCAGCCCACCGCGACGATCGCGCCGACGTTCTCTGCGATCGTCACGAGCACCTCGCCCTCCGTGGTCTCACGGCCGGCGCGCTTGCCCGCCGCCGCCATGCCGCGCTCGCGGAGTAGCTTGCGCGCTCCCTCCAGGTCGCCCTCGGTCTCCTGGAGCGCCCGCTTCGCATCCATCATCCCCGCGCCCGTGAGGTCACGAAGCTCCTTGACTTGCGTGGCGGAGATCTCGCTCATGTCGCGGGCTCCTCGCTCGGCGCCTCAGCCGGGACCGGAGGACTGGCGACTGCGGCCGGCACCTCCTCGCCGCTGCTCTCCTGCGCGCCGACGACCTCGTACGCGGGATCCGAGGCCACTTCCTCGGCGGGGCGAGCGCCCTCGCCTTCGGCCTCCTCCGCGGGGGGAGCGCCACCCTCGGCTCCGGCTTCCTCCGCCGCCTGCTCTTCCGGCGGCGCAGCCATCTCGGCGGGCGTAACCCGCTGCTTGCCCTCGTTCACCGCGTCGGCAATCGCGCGGATGATCAGCGAGCAGGAGCGGATCGCGTCGTCGTTGCCGGGGATCACGTAGTCGGCCTCGTCCGGATCGCAGTTCGTGTCCACGAGGGCCACGACAGGCAGGCCGAGACGCCGGGCCTCGCGCACGGCGAGTTGCTCCTTGCGCAGGTCGACGACGAAAACGGCGTCCGGCTGCTTGCGCATGTCGGCGACGCCGCCGAGGTTGGCCTCGAGCTTCTCGAGCTCGGCCTGCATGGCGATGCGCTCCTTCGGAGGCAAGAGCTCGAGTTGGCCCTCGTCGCGGAGACGGCGTAGCTCGTGCAAACGCTCGATCCGCTCGGACATCGTGCGCCAGTTCGTGAGCAGGCCGCCCAACCAGCGGTGGTTGACGTACGGCATACCGACGCGCTTGGCGTCCCCCTCGATCGCGTCCATCGCCTGTTTCTTGGTACCGACGAACAGAATCGAGCCGCCCCGCTCGGCGAGGTTGCGCACGAACGACGACGCCTCCTCGATCAGCTCGAGCGACTGTTGCAAATTGATGATGTAGATGCCCCCGCGCTCACCGAAGATGAAGCGCTTCATCTTCGGGTTCCAGCGGCGGGTCTGGTGGCCGAAATGGACTCCGGCCTCCAAGAGTTCTCTCATGCTGACGGACACGGGCAGAGCCCCTTTCTGTGGTTGGAAACCTATTGCCGGCGGGGGCTCAGGTGGAACCGCCGTTCCGTCGTCGCGGCGGCACCGCCACCCAGCCGAACCGCCGGGTCGAGTGGCAGAAACGCGCGAATCGTAGCACTGGGCTGGTGCGCTCACGTTTGACGGCCCCCTTGCCGATATCACCTTCGAGGGGATGACTGTGACCGAGTCGACTCAAGCGGTTCTGGACGAACTCGCGGCGACGATCCGCTCGTCCGCTTGGGACCTCGCGCTCGAAGTCGTCCAGGAAGGCCTGCGGGAGGACACGATCCCTTCGCTGGCCCGCATCGGCCGCATCGGCCAGCTCGGCGACATGCCGACCTTCATCACGGAGCTGGCGCAGGAGCTCGGCGATCCACGACCGGACCGCATGCGGCGGGGCAGCCCGCTCGCGGCGCTCGTTCGAGACCACGCGCGCGAGCGCGAGGCGCTCGGCTTTGCTCCACGCGAGATCGTGACCGAGTTCTTGCTCCTCCGCCGCATCCTGTGGGGATTCGTCACCGAGCGGGCCTCCGAGCTCGCCTCGGGAGATGTGCTCGTCGCCGAGCAGCGCCTGAACGACACGATCGACCGGCTCGTGACCGAGTGTGTCGTCGCCTACTTCGACCGCGCCACCTCGGAGCTGGCCCATCAGGCGCGCTCCGACCCGCTCACTGATCTCCTCAACCATCAGGCGTTCTCGCGCGAGCTCGAGCTCGAGCTCGAGCGCGCCCAGCGCTACGACCACGGTGTCAGCCTGGTCTTCTTCGACTTCGACCGGTTCAAGGAGATCAACGACACGCTCGGGCACCCTGTGGGCGATCGTGTTCTGCGGCAGGTCGCGGAGCTTCTGCGCAGCTCGTTGCGCCGCTCGGACCTCGCCGGGCGCATGGGCGGCGACGAGTACGCGGCGTTTCTCGTCGAGTCGGATGAAGAGACTGCCGTGCGCTTCCTGAGCCGTCTCCACGGCGGCATCGACGAGCGGATCGCTGCCGGGGAGCTGCCGGTCCCGGTGGGTATCAGCGCCGGCGTCGCCCACTTCCCGACGGACGGAACCACCGCCGACGCACTCTTCCGAATCGCCGACGAGCGGCTCTACGAGACGAAGCGCGCCAAGCGCGCCTGAAGATCGTCGGGCAACGGCGACTCGGACTCGACGCGCTCGCCGGTGAACGGGTGCGGGAACGCGAGCCTCGAGGCGTGCAGGAACTGCCGGCCGAGCTCTTCGTCCGGGACGCCGTAAACGGGATCGCCGACGACGGGCAGCCCGATCGCGGCCAGATGCACGCGGATCTGGTGCGTCCGGCCAGTCTCCAGGCGGACGGCTAGCAGAGCGTGCTCGGGTAGCAGTCGCTCGACCTCGAAGTGGGTGATTGCCTCGCGGGGGCTGTCCGTGTCGAGCGAACGACGCGTCGCATCGGTGCGGTCACGGCCGATCGGGGCCTCGATCTTGCCGCGCCAGGAACGCGGGCGGCCACGTACGAGCGCGGCGTACCGGCGCTCGAGCGCTCGCCGGCGGACGAGGTTCTGCAACCGCCGATGCGCCTCCTCGGAGCGCGCGACCACGAGTAGGCCGGATGTGTCGCGGTCCAGCCGGTGGACGATCCCCGGTCGCTCTGGAGCGTCGCCGCCGGCGAGCTGGTCGAGGAGCCCGTGCACGAGCGTCCCGTGTGCGTGCCCCGGGGCGGGATGAACAACCACGCCGGCCGGTTTGTCGACGACGAGCAGGTGCTCGTCCTCATACGCGATACGCAGGTCGACCGGCTCGGGTCGGAGTGCGCGCGAGTCCGTGACCGGAGGGCGCAGATCGAGCTCCTCTCCTCCCGCGAGACGGTGACTCTTCGGCCGCGCCTTTCCGTCGACGAGGACGGCGCCCTCCGCAAGCAACCGTTCGGCCGCGGCGCGCGACCCTACCTCGGGAAGCCCCGCGAGGTAACGGTCGAGCCGCTCTCCGGCGGCGGTCTCCGGTACGCGGGCCCTGAACGTCAGTCGCGGGCGCGCCGGCTCGGCTGGCTGCCGCCGAAGAGGAAGGCCGCGAACAGGATCGCGACTCCGACGACGATGAACGTGTCGGCGAGGTTGAACGCCGGCCAGTAGCGGAAGTCGAGGAAATCGGTCACGTGTCCCAGCCGGATCCGATCGATCAGGTTCGACGCGCTGCCGCCGATCAGCAGCCCGAGAGCGACCGGGAGGACCGAGTGGCGAGCGCCCGAGCGAGCGAAGAAGACGAGCATCCAGCCGACCGCAAGCGCGGTCAACGCAGTGACGATCGACGTCGCGCTGGCGAAGAAGCCAAAAGCGATGCCGGAGTTCTGGACGTGGTGGATCGAGAACGGCCCGAGCACCTGAACGCTGTCGTCGAGCGCTAGCTGGCTCGAGACGACGTGTTTCGTCAGCTGGTCGGCGAGGAGAGCGGCCGTCACGACCGCACCGAGCGCAGCCCAGTGCGCCGGGTGCGCAGCAAGCGAGCGCTCGGCGACGGAGATGGGTGTGAGAGCGTCGGTCGTCGAGCCCACGCGGACTTCGACGGCGCGTTCGACCTCGCTCAACCGCGCTCCTCGAGCCGCTTGCATTCGATGCAGAGCGTCGCGTACGGCAGGAGCTCCAGCCGCTCGGGCTCGATCGGCTTCCCACAGTTCGAGCAGATCCCGAACGTGCCTGCCTCGATCCGCTCGAGGGCCTCGTCGATCGCGCGGAGCACATGCTCGGAGTTCTCCTCGAGCGTGTAGTCGATCTCGCGGTCCACCGTCGCGGTGGCCACGTCGGCTGGGTGGTTGTCGACGCTCATGGTCTCTTCGGTCTCGTCCTCGAGCGAGCCCGGGTTCTCGTCGTGGAGATACTGGATCGCCTCGGCGACCTTCTGCCGCTCGCGGAGCAAGGCGTCGCGAAACTTTTCGGTGTCGATCTGGCTCTGGCTCATTTCAGCTGGTCGCACGCGAGAGTCGACGCTCGGTTTCAGCGGCATCGATGCCCGTCAACTCGACGATCTTCTCCCGACCGGCGGCCCCGGAAACAAGGTTCACATCCCGACGCGGAAGATCGAGCCGGTCGGCGAGCAACCGGACGACCGCTTCGTTCGCGCGCCCGCCCTCAGGTGCGGCCGCGACCCTCAGCTTCCAGGCCTCGCCGTGGCGGCCGACGATCTCGGTGCCGCTCGCTCCCGGTGATACACGGAGACGAAGACGCGTGGAAAGGTCGGCCACGAACCAAGTATAGGTTCAGGCAGCCTCTGCCTCGGGGGCGCTCTCCCCCTCCCCATCTGCGTCATCGACTGCGTCGAGTGCGGCAGTCAGCAACACCCTGACGCGCCGCAGCTCGGTCTGGAGCCGCTCGTGCTCGGCGACCGCGTCGCGCGTGATCCGCCGCGCCTCTGCGTGCGCTTCCTCGAGGATCACCCTCTCCTCGCGGCGTGCCTGCTCACGCAGGTCGTGCGCCGCCTTCTCGGCGGAGACGAGCGTACCGCGCAGGAGCGACTCGAGCTCCTGATAGCGGACGAGCTCGGACTCGAGGTGCTCGACGCGATCGGCGAGGTCGGCTCGCTCGCGCCACACCTCTTCGAACGAATCGACCACGTCTTCGAGGCACCGGTCGACGGAGCCGGCCCGGTAGCCGATCGGGCCTCGCTTGAACTTCACGTGCCTCAGTTCCACTGGGCTGTAGCTCATCGTGAACCTCCTCTCATCAGAACTGCACGAACACCGCATCGACGACGCGCATCAGCAGGAACAGGACCAGAATCGCCACGACCGGCGAGAGGTCGAGCGGCCCGAACGGCGGGATGATCCTGCGAAACAGGCGCAGATAGGGCTCGCAGACCTCGCGCAGGAAATCCTGAATCCTCCGTAGCCACGGCGAATACGGCACCCGCACCCAGGAAAACAGGATGTAGATGAAGATCAGGAGGATGTAGACGTAGATGAAGTCGTCGACGAAGCGGTTCGCCGACGACACCGCGTCGAAGAGCACGGTCGAGCTAGGCATTACGCCCATGGTGGAGCATTCGGCTTCGAGGCTCGCGTTCCTACGGACATGAGACGTTTGGGACGAGGCCGCTGCGTGACTGCCGTAGGCACGTCCGGGTGCGCCCTGGCCCGGTGCCAGGCACCGTTACGAGAGTGTGACTTCTCGTCCACAACTCGAATGCCCGCCCGCCCGAGACAACCCGAGCGGGCGAGATCAGCCGTGGGCGAACGGGTACAGGCTCTCCGAACGCGCCCACTGGCCTCCGCCGGGAATGCTCCCGCGCCAGTAGTTGAACGTCACGAACGCTGGACGACCGTTGCCGTCCCGGGCCTCGAAGTAGAAACCCTCGAACGCCCAGCCCGTCCGGTCGTCAGTCGTTCTTGCCTTCGGATCGAGGGAGCTCAGAATCGCGCCAGTCGCATCCGCGAGCTGCTTGGGCTCTGCCGTCTGAACCACGAGCAGGGGCGCGAGCTGGCGCGGACGGTACAACTTGACGCGCCGGACCGTGAAGTCGTATCGCGCGGATGCGGCCTCAAGGCGTCGCGCAAAAATCGGCCTTCGAAAGATTCGCAAAGCGCTGCCGCGGCGCCGCGTGGCCGCGACCCTGAATTTGGGTTAACCAGTCGCCCAACGGGGTCGCCTCGTTTTGCTCGTCTGGTACACCAGCCGCTGGGGTACCACGACTCGCCCATGCTGCCGCGAAGACCGCCGCCAAGACGAGGCACGCAGCGCAACCGACCTGGAGCGCGCGCACCGGGCGCACAGCGCTCAGGCCTGGTTGAAGAAGCCGCCGCGCTCGAGCAGGCGCGCCCGCTCTTCCGCCGAGACCTCGACGTTGCGCGGCGTGAGCAGGAACACCTTGTCCGCGACCCGCTGCATGCCGCCGTCGAGCGCGTAGGTCAGGCCGCTGGTGAAGTCGATCAGCCGCTTCGAGAGCTCCTGGTCGGCGCCCTGGAGATTCAGGATCACCGGCACGGCGTCCTTGAACTTGTCCGCGATCTGCTGGGCGTCGTTGAAGCTCCGCGGGATCACGAGATGAACGCTCACCCGCGGGACGGCGGCGATCTGCGGGGAACCCTGCGTCTCGGCCGCCGCACGGCGCTGCTGTCTCGTCGGCCGCAGGACCGCGGTTCTGCCGGCGTCGGGCTCGGGATCCGTCCAATCGTCGAACTCGGCCTGGCGCCTGCGCGGTGTCAGCCGGCGGACGTTCGGACGGTCGGCATACGTCCGCTCGAGCTCCTCGTTCGTGACGTAACCGTCCTCGTCCCAGTCTTCGTCCTCCTCGGCAATACCGAAGTAGACGAGAGTGCGGTTCCAGACGTCTGCGAAGGCCATTTCCAGGGATATTAACCGCGGTACAGCACGGAGCCTATTCGCACGAACGTGGCCCCTTCCTCCGCCGCGACGCGATAGTCCTGGCTCGTTCCCATCGAAAGATCGCGCAGTCCATGCGCCTCGGCGAGCTCGCGCAGCCGGCGAAAATATGGGCGCGAGGCCTCGGGATCGCCGGTCTCCGGAGGCATCGTCATCAGGCCCCGAACCTCGACGTCGAGCTCGAGGAACCCGTCGAGCTCCTGCTCAGAGATCCCCGACTTCGACTCCTCGCCCGAAAGGTTCACCTCCACGAGAGCAGGGATCTCGAGCCTCGTTGCAGAGGACTCGCTCGAGAGCGAATGCACGAGCTCACAGATCCGGTTCACGGTCTTCGCCTTCCGGCTCTGCAAGTGGCCGATGAAGTGCCACCGAAACGAATCGCCGTAGGCCGCATGCTTCTCCTCGAGGTCCTGAGCTCGGTTCTCACCCACGACTTCGACACCCGCTTCGGCGAGCACGGCCATGTCTTCGACGGCGACGTACTTCGTCGCCGCGACCACCGTGACACCGGGCCCGAGCTCCCCCTTTATCCGCTCGTAATTTCGCCGGACCTGGTCAGGAGACAAGCGCGATTACTCCATGGCCGCCGCGTGGCTCGCCGTCGCGGCGGTACGAGAAGAAGAGGTCTTCGTGGCAGCACGTGCAGAGATCGAGCCGCTCGATGCTCGTGGCACCCGCCTCTCGGAGCGAGAGCTCGGCCGCGCGCCAGAGGTTGAGCTTCCCGTCGCGCACGACCCCCGCCCCGAACGCGGCGCGATAAGGGTCGGCGACCTCCCTGCCGACCTCGTAGCAGCATGGGCCGATGGCCGGCCCGATCACGGCGGCGACCTTCCCACCGAGCGCAGCCACTGCAGCCTGCAGCACTCCGTCGATGATCCCGATTCTCCCTGCGTGGACGACAGCGGCCGCAGGCCCGGCTCCGTTCTGGCGCGCCAGTCCGACGAGCGCGCAGTCGGCGCCCAGAGCGAGCATCGGTACGCCAGCCTCGTCCGTCCAGAGACCGTCGCCCTCTGCGTCACGCACGGGCGCGCGATTCACCGTCGTGCTGTGACGCTGGTAGTTGAGAGCGAGTTGTTCGCTGTCGGCCCCGAGCTCGGCGCAAAGGCGCCGGCGGTTCTCGTCGACGTGCTCGGGCGCGTCACCGAGCCGGCGCCCGAGGTTGAGCGTGGCCCACGGCCCTTCGCTCACGCCTCCATGCCGGGTCGAAAACGCGACCTCGTACGACTCACCGGCCTCCCAGCGAAACAGCGGCAGGCTCAGATCAGCTCCCGCGCCGCGGCCAGCTCGGACTCGCGTCCGTCGAGCTCGCCGTTCAGCTTCCGCCGGCGCAGCTCCGCGAGAATCTCGCCCACGCGGGGGGACTCCCCGACGCCGAGGTCGGCCAGATCACTGCCGGTCACCTCCAGCCGGACGCCTCGCAGCTCGCCAAAGTACCGGCGCAGCGCGGGCAGCTCCTCGAGTCCGAGCGCAAACAGGGGCGCGTCGGGGTCGAACGGCCCGACCATCGCGACGATCTCCGCCGGCTCGACGTCGCGTTCGCGGACGCGTTCGACGATCCGCGGGCCGACCGTGACTGCCGCCGCGATCCGCTCGGCGTCTCTCCGCCGCACTTTGAGCCGGTCGAGCCAGACGTAGACCTCGTCCGGCGGGAGCCGGCGCGCCAGGGCGGCCAACCCGAGACGCCAGGCGGGGACGTCCAGCTCCAGCTCGGCCGCCAGTGCGCGCAGCCGTGCGATCAGCCTCACGGCCTCCTCGTCGGCGGCCAGGTGCGGATGGATCGCCTTGTCGGCGCCGAGCTCCGCCAGCCTCAGGATGGAGTGCTCGAGCTCTCCTTCCTCGAGCAGGGCGACGAGCTCGTCGCGCAACCGGGCCGAAGAGAGATCGCCGACGAGGCCCATCTCGATCGTGCCCCGCGCCAGTGCCAGCGTGTGCTCGTCCATGCGGAACCCGTAGCGGTTCTCGTACCGGATTGCGCGGAAGATCCGGGTCGGGTCGTCGATGAACGACAGGTTGTGCAGCACGCGGATCCGTTCGGCCTCGAGATCCCGCCGGCCGCCGAACGGATCCACGAGGCGCCCGAAGTCCTCGCCCTTGAGCGACGCCGCCATCGCGTTGATCGTGAAGTCGCGGCGGAAGAGATCCTCGCGGATCGACGCGTGCTCGACCGTCGGCAACGCTGCGGGCGCGTCGTAGAACTCGGTTCGTGCGGTGACGACGTCGACCCGGCCACCGTCGCCGTAGAGGACGACCGCCGTGCCGAACTTCTCGTGTGCGCGCACACGTCCGTCGAGCGCGTCGGCCAGGGCCTGGGCGAGGGCGATGGCGTCGCCTTCCACGGCGATGTCGACGTCGAAGCTTCGCTCCCCCAGGAGGATGTCGCGCACCGTCCCGCCCACGAGATAGACGCCCTCGTATGGCTCGCTGACTGCTGAAACCGCCTCGAACACGGGCGCAAGAGCCTCAAGGCGCTCGAGCGCCTCGCCGATGCTCGCGGTCGACCGCTCGGGGCGCTCCAGCCGCTCCCCCAGCGCGCGCAGGAGATCGCTGCGAGTCACCACGCCCACGATCTCGTCGTCGCGCAGCACTGCAACGCGGTCGCCCCCGCCTGCGAGCAGCCTCTGGAGCTCCGCCAGCGGAGTGTCTTCGCTCGCGGCTGCGACGCGGGAGCTCATGATCCCTTTCACCGGGGCGTGCGAGAGGCCGTGGGCGATTGCCTTGTCGAGATCCTCACGGCCGACCGAGCCGAGCAGGGCCGCGCCTTCCGCGACGAGGATCCCACTCTGGCTGTACCGCTGGCACGCAACCATCGCGCGCGCGACCGTCTCGTCCGGGCCGACCGTCCGCGCCGGGGTCGACATCACGTCACCGGCCACCTGGGGGCGCCGAACCGCGCCGGGGAGGGCTCCCAGCAACCGCTCCTTCGCTTCGTCCAGGGATCCACGGAAGATCGCGGAGGCCGCCTGTTCGTGACCCCCGCCGCCGAGGGCTTCCGCCAGTGCCGACGCATCGAGCTCGTCGACGCGGCTGCGCGTGACACAGAAGACGCGGTCGTCCATCTCGACCAGGACGACGAGCACCTTGGCGTCGGTGAGATCGACGACCTTGTGCGCGAGGTTGGAGATCCCGTCCACGTACTCGGGCCAGGCGAGAGTCGCGACGAGAACCTCGATCCCCGCGGCCTCGTGCGTCTCGAGACCCTGCAACAGCGCCGTCAAGAGGTCGCGCTCTTCGCCGATCAGGGGCGTGTGCAGGAAGGTGGCGACCAGGTCCTGGCGCGCGCCGTGGCGCAGGCACCAGGCGAGCGCCTCGGCGTCGCGCTGCGTGGCGCTCGCGTAGGTGAGGGAACCGGTGTCCTCGTGGATCCCGAGCGCAAAGGCCGTCGCCTCGAGGGGCGTGACCACGATCTCGCGCTCCGCAAGCACGCCGACGAGCGTCGTCGTGAGCGCGCCGTCGTCGGAGATCACCGTCGTCCGCTCGGACGCCCAGTCGGGAGCGTCTGCCGTGTGGTGGTCGAAGACGACTTTTTCGACGCCGGGATCGAGCGCGACGGGCTCCAGCTCGCCGAGGCGGCCCGCATGCACGGTCTCGACGACGATCAGGCGGCGAATGGCGTCGAGCTCGAGACGTGAGACGTCGACGAGCTCGAGCTCGTCCGCGTGCAGGCGGTAGAACTCGCGCACGTTGCGGTTGAGCGACCCGGCGACACAGCCGACCGCGTCCGGGTAGAGCCGGCGCGCGGCGAGGAGCGACGCAAAGGCGTCGAAATCCGTGTTCCCGTGGGTGCAGATGACCTGTTCGGCGCGCATGCACCCATTTTGCCCGCTGCTGCGGCGATTTCTGGGCTTAGACCTCGGCGATCGCTTCGATTTCGACGAGGGCGCCGGACGGGAGCGCCGAAACCTCGATCGTGGCTCGCGCCGGCGGAGCATCCCCGACGTGGCGCGCGTACACGGAGTTCATCCCCTGGAAGTCCCCGAGGTCGACCAGGTAGACGGTCGTCTTCACGAGGCGTTCCAGGCTGCTTCCCGCCTCCTCGAGGATCGCACGCAGGTTGGTGAGGACCTGCTCGGTCTGTTCTTCGATCGACGCACCGACGATGTCAGGGGAGTCCGGCTTCAACGCGAGTTGGCCCGACACGAAAACGAGACCGCCTGCGCGGATCGCCTGCGAGTACGGAGCACCTTGGAACGGAGCCGGCGCCGCCTCCGTCCGAACGACCTTCTTCCCTGCCACCGTTTACCGCTCTCCTCGCCGCGGCCGGCAGGCCTGCGCCAGCGCGACGCCGAGCGATTTGAAGATCGCCTCCAGCACGTGCTGGGGATCCTCCCCTTCGATCAGACGCACGTGCAACGTCAAGCCTCCACCTTCGGCGAAGGCCTCGAGGAACCGCGCGGCGAGGTCGGTCGCCAGACCGCCGACGCGAAAGTCCGTGAGGTCGACGTTCGAGACGAGGAGCGGACGCCCGGATGCCTCGAGCGACACGTGCGCCAGCGCTTCGTCGGCGGGCACCACCGCCGAGCCGTACCGTCGGGCTCCTTCTGCGTGCAGCGGTTCGGCGAGAGCATCGCCCAGCGCTCTGCCGGCCGCGACCACTTCGGCCTCGGCCTCGCCGGGCGCGACCTCGAGCACGACGTCGAACGACGCGTATTCGGCGAGCAGGGTCAGTAGGTGGTCGAGGATCGGGACGCCTGTGGACACGGTGGCTTCACCGCTTCCGTGTAGCTCGACCCGAGCCTGGAGCCGCCCTTCTTCTCCGGCCTGACCCGTGACCGTCATCCCGGGAGGAGGGTACAGCAGTGGCGCTCCTTTGCCGATAGGCGGAGTACGCGGGCACGGCCCGCAGTTGCGGCTATGCGTACCACCTTTCGCCACCTCGCTCCCGGACTCTCGGTGCTCGTCTTCCTCGTGGTCACGGGGCATGCCTCGCCTGCGTCGAAGCGCGCCGACCGCTCCTGGCCGCGTGGTGTCGCCGTCGTCGGCTACGGCTCACCAGGCGCCTTGCGGGAGGCCCTCAACCGACGTCCAGGACGGATCGTCCGGCGCATTCCGAAGCTCCGTGTGGCCGAGATCAAGCCGGCCGGGGACGTCCGCGCATTCGCCACCGCCCTCGCTGCGCAGCCCGGGATCACGTACGTCGAG
The DNA here is from genome assembly GCA_030854475.1 of Actinomycetota bacterium. Taxonomy (GTDB): domain Bacteria; phylum Actinomycetota; class Thermoleophilia; order Gaiellales; family Gaiellaceae; genus JALYTD01. The sequence goes on along the minus strand of JALYTD010000017.1, from coordinate 41,378 downwards.
CGGCTGGCCCGACGCTTCGATCTCGCGGAGCCTGCCCTCCTCCCCGCGCCGTATCCAGGCGGCACGTACGAGTGGCAGTTCGGGGCCACGCGCGAGCATCAGGTCCCTGCGTCTGTCCTGCGTGCCGCGAGCGCGCTCAAGATTGCCGTGCTCGACACCGGGGGCGATCTCGCTGCACCCGATCTCGCGGCAAAGACGCCCACGACCTGGAACGCCGTCAGCGGGACCTCGGATGTCGTCGACACCTACGGCCACGGAACGTTCGTCTCCTCGATCGCGGCCGGATCGGTCACGAACAACGAGGGGCTCGCAGGCTTCGGCGGCGACGCGAAGCTGCTGGTCGTCAAGATCGCACAGCCGGACGGCTCGCTCTCGGACCTCGACGCGGCGGCCGGCCTCGTCTATGCCGCCGATCACGGGGCCAAGATCGTGAACATGAGCTTCGGGGGCACGACCCCCTCCACGACCGAGCAAAACGCGATCGACTACGCCGCTGCGAAGGGCGCTCTGCTCGTCGCGGCGGCCGGAAACGAGGCGGAAAGCGGCAATCCGGTCGAGTACCCGGCCGCCCAGCTGCAGCCGGTCGGCTCGAACGGCCAGGGCGGCAAGGGGCTGGCCGTCGGTGCCACCAACCTCTACGGCGCCCGGGCGTCGTTCTCGAACACCGGCTCGTACCTGTCCGTCGCGGCTCCCGGTGAGAACGTCTTCGGGGCGATCTCTTCGCTCTCCTCTCCTTCGATGTGGCCTCGAACGACGCTCACGAGCTCGAGCGCCGGGTACTACGGCTTCGCCAGCGGCACCTCGTTCGCGAGCCCCGCCGTCGCAGGCGCGGCAGCGCTCGTCTGGGCAGCGAATCCAACCCTTCCGGCGAGCGAGGTCTCCTCGATCCTGAAGGAGACGGCATCGGGCAAGGGCAGCTGGAACCAGCAGCTCGGCTACGGCATGATCGACGTCGCCGCCGCGGTCGCTCGGGCTCAGGGCGCGGCGCCGGGTGGAGACGCCGTCGCGCTGGCAGGAAGCCGCAGCGGCGCGCGGGTCCACCTGTCGTGGAGCGCGCCGGGTGCAATCAGCTATCGGCTGAGCGTCAGCCGCGACGGCGAGCAGGCTCGTGTCCTGATCGGCTCCACGACCGATACGAAGTCCGACTTCACGCTCATGGCCGGCCACAAATACGTCTTCACGATCGCGGCAACCGATGCGTTCGGGGCCGTGAAATCCTCCGCGCCGTTCACGGTCTCGCTCGCGCAGGCCGCTTCGTCGCTCAAGCTCGACGCTTCTCGAAAGCTCGGGCGCAAACTCCTGCGAGTGCGGTTCACAGCCGTGCTGTTCTCGGCGAGCCCAGCGGCTGGTGCACGCGCCCGGCGGCTCGTCCTCGAGTCCTACGACGGCGGAGCCTGGCGGCAGTTCGCGCGCGCAACCACGCGTGCGAAGGGCCATGCGACCTGGTCGCTCGCGCTTCGGCGCGGGACTTACCGGATTCGCGCGCGGTTCCCGGGAGCGGTCGAGCTCGCCCCGGCGACGAGCAAGGCCCTCACGATCCGCGTGCGCTAGCTCTCGACGCGCTCGATGCGTGCTCCGAGCCGAGGCGTCGCTTGCGATGCCGACTAGAGGCCGTGCCGGCTTTGCCGGTGCGGCCGTCTAAACACGCTGCCGCGATGCGACTACGATTCGACCCGCCCGATGCGTGCGCCGAGCGACCTAAGGCGTTCGTCGATTCGCTCGTAGCCGCGATCGATCTCGCCGATGTTCCCGATCGTCGAGGTGCCTTCGGCGCAGAGGCTTGCGATCAGCATCGCCATGCCGGCCCGGATGTCCGGGCTCGCCATCTGCTGCCCGTATAGCTTCGCGGGGCCGGTGACGACAGCGCGATGCGGGTCGCAGAGGATGATTCGTGCACCCATCGAGACCAGCTTGTCCACGAAGAAGAGCCGGTTCTCGAACATCTTTTCGAAGATCAAGATCGTCCCCTGAGCCTGCGTCGCGACCGCGAGCGCGATCGACGTCAGGTCAGCCGGGAAAGCCGGCCACGGACCGTCTTCGATCTTCGGGATCTGTCCTCCGAGATCGTCCTCGACGGCCAGTTCCTGTCCCGGCGGGACCCGCAAGGACGAGCCTTGGAGCTCAACGTTGATGCCGAGCCGGGCGAACGCGGGCAGAATCGGCGTCAAGTCCTCAGGCACGACCTCGTCGATCGTCACGTCGCCGCCTGTGACTGCGGCCAGGCCGATGAAGCTCGCAACCTCGATGTGCTCGGAGCCGATGCGCCAGGAACCGCCTCCGAGCCGGTCGACGCCGCGGATGTGCAAGAGATTGGAGCCGATGCCATCGATTTCAGCGCCGAGGGAGACGAGAAAGCGGCAGAGATCCTGGACGTGCGGCTCGCACGCGGCATTTCCAAGCTCGGTCTCTCCCTCGGCCAGGCACGCGGCCATGACCGTGTTCTCGGTCGCCATCACACTCGCCTCGTCGAGGAAGATCCGCTTGCCTGCCAGACGCTCGGCTCGCATCTCGTAGCGGCCGTTCATCTCGATCTCGACACCGAGCTCGACGAGAGCGTGAATGTGGGGGTCAAGGCGACGCCGGCCGATCACGTCCCCTCCCGGGGGAGGCACGCTTGCCCGCCCGACACGGGCGAGCAGCGGCCCGGCGAGCAGGAAGGAGGCGCGGATCCGGCTGGCGAGCTCTTCGTCGATCTCGTGCGTGAGCACGTTCTCCGCGTGAATCCGGATTTCGTTGGCGCCGGTCCACTCGGTCGAGGCTCCGAGGTGGGCAATCAGGTCGACCATCGTCTCGGCGTCGCGGATCCGCGGGACGTTCTCCAGCGTCACGGGCTCATCCGTGAGCAGGCAGGCGGCGAGGATCGGGAGCGTTCCGTTCTTGTTCCCGGCAGCGGTGATGCGGCCGGTGAGGGGCTGGGACCCCTCGATCACGAACGTCTCCCGGAGAGCCTCGGCGACGGCGGTCGACGACATAGGCGCGGCTATCGTACTGACCCGTGACGCCGACCCGCGACCAGGCCTGGGAGACGCTGACGAAGTACACGAAGAGCGAGGCCCTGCTCCGTCACGCGCTTGCGGTCGAAGCCGCGGTTGCCGCCTACGCGCAGGAGTTCGGCGAGGACGAGGAGCTCTGGCGGGTGACAGCGCTCCTACACGACTTCGACTACGAGATCCACCCGACGCTCGACAAGCATCCCCAGGACGGCGCGCCGATCCTGCGGGACGAGGGCTACCCGGAAGAGGTGATCGAGGGCGTGCTCTCCCACGCCGAGCACCTGAGCATCCCACGCGACACTCCCTTGAAGAGGACGCTCTTCGCGTGCGACGAGCTGTCCGGGTTCATCCACGCCTGCGGGCTCGTGCGACCGGACGGGATCGAGACGCTCGAGCCGAAGTCGGTGCGCAAGAAGCTCAAGCAGCCGTCCTTTGCGTCCGGGGTGAACCGGGACGACGTGACGAACGGGGCCGAAGGGCTGGGGGTAGACCTCAACGAGCACATCGCCTTCGTGATCGCAGCGCTACGCCCGATCGCCCCCGAGCTCGGCCTGCGAACCGCAGCAGACGTGCCCGCTCCGGACTAGTCCGCCCAGAGCAGGGGCCGAAAGCGCACCCCCACCCTCTTGGGTGGGGCTTTCTTTGCCCGCCTCCCTCGGAGGCGATGCTATCCCGGCGACACGCGCGTGTCTGTGCCTCGCTCGTGCCGGTTGTGGAACAACAGGGGCGCCGGCCGGCGGTCAGCTCACTGCCTCGACGAGGCGTGCAACGTCGTCGTCGCTCGTCCAGTAGCCGCAACTCGCGCGCAACAGGTCCGTCGTGGGCACGTTTCGAATCACCACGCCGCGCTCGAACGCCTTGGCGACCGCCTCGACCGGGTCGCCCCTCAACCGGAAAGAGACCAATGTCGCCTGCTCGGCTTCGGTGACCACCTCGAAGCGCTCGTCCAGCGCGGCGCGGCAACGCTCGGCCATCTCTCGTGCGCGCTCGAATCTCCAGTCGGGAGCGCTGTCGATCGCGGCCACCAGGCCCGTCAGCGAGGGCACACCGATCCAGCCCGAGTCGAACCGCGTGGCTCCCGCCCGCGGGTCGTACCGACCGTCCCGCTCCAGCGACTCGGCGCTGAAATACGTCGGGCTCGCCACGCGCAGCCTGTCCGGGTCCGCGACGTACAGCGCCCCCGAGGGATCCGGCCCGCAGAGCCATTTTTGCGCCGACACGGTGTAGTAATCGAGTGCTCCGACCTCGACCGGTACTGCGCCCACCGACTGGGCGCCGTCGACGAGCACCGGCAAGCCGGTCGCTTCCTTGAGCTCGTGGACCGGCATCACGGCTCCCGTCGCCCAAAGGACGTGAGAGAGCGCCAGCAGCTTCGTGCGAGACGTGATCGCGGATGCGATTCGGTCCTTCGCCTCCGCGGTGGGATGGCCGCCGACCTCGGCAACGACGACGCGCGCTCCAGTCGTGTGCAAGGGCAGGAGCAAACCCGGGTGCTCGACGTCGGTCGTCACGACTTCGTCCTCGGACCCCAGCTCGAGGCCCGCGAGCACGATGTTGCAACCGTCGGTCGTCGAGTTCGTCAGGGCTATCTGATCGGGCGCACTGCCCAACAGGCCCCCGATTCGCTCACGAGCCGCCTGGCGCAGAGAGAGCATCTTCTCGAAGTAGGGCATGCCCGCGCCCCTCTGCTCGAGCTCGAGCTGTGCCCGTTCGGCCATCGCCTCGGCCGTTCCGCGAGCAAGCGGTCCCAGGGTGCCCGCGTTCAGGTAGGCATAGCGCTCGAACACGGGGAACTGCGCGCGGACTTCCTCGAAGGTCATTCCACGGTCACCTCGACCGGCGCATGGTCCGACAGCAGGTAGCCATTCCGCCGTCGACGCGCCTCGCTCCAGCGCTCGACGCGACCTGCAGCGGCGCCTCGCACGAGGAGGTGGTCGATGCCAGGCTCGTCGGCGGGGGTGAAACCCCACTCCTCGCTCGCGAGCGAGGAGAGTGTTCGGGACTCGTCGCGGTGGATGTTGAGATCACCTCCGAAGACGCACACGTCGCCGGGAGCCGCCACACCGTCGACGAACACCGCAGCCCGCAGCAACTCGGCATCGGCAAGGCGCCCGTCGGCGGGATAGCTGGTCGCGTGCAGATTCGACAGCGTCGCCGTCCGCCCGTCGGGCAGCCCCGCCCGCACCGCGTGGCAGATCCGGCGCTCCTTCGCCCACGCCAGCCGCGGAACGAGCCCGAGCCCCAGCCACTCCGCCTGCGCCCGGCGGAAGCGACGCGGGTTGAGCACGATCCGTTCGTGCGACAGAGGTTGCAGCCGCGCCGACAGCAGGATCGCGTTCGCCTGCCCCGCGAATGCCGATCGAAGGACGCCGTTGTTCAGCGAGGTCAGGACGCGGCCGACCTCGGCAGGCACCGGTAGCGGACCGATCGACGGCGGGGCCGCGATGGCCCCGAAGGCGCGCATCCCGCTCCAGCCGGCCAGCCGATCGAGCGCCCACGCGGGGACCTCCTGTAGGTAGACGACGTCGGGATCGTCCCCGGTCACATGCTGGATCATCTCCTCGAGGAACGCTTGACGCTGGGTCGGCTGAGTGTTGCCGTGGAAGAGGTTCCAGCTGCGAATGAGGAGGCCCAGAGCGGGGCTAGTCTAGGCCCGTGTTCCGCCGCGGACGCTTCGCCGAGGTGATCTCGCGCCAGCTCGATCTCTTCGAGCGCGAGCACGCCGACCTGATCCGGCAGGCGCAGGCCGCCGAGCGAAGCTACGACCGCGGGCACCGCGAGGAGGCTGAGCAGCGCTACGGCGACTATCTCGACCTCATCGAGACGGGAACCGAGCTCCTAGCCGACCTCCGCGACAATTTCGCGGCGACGCTCGATGCCGGCCCCGACGAGGAGTACGAAGCAGCGTTCAACCGGGCAGTGGCGAAGCGGCTCAAGCCGTTCGCCCTCGAGATCGAGAACCGCTAAGAACCGCTAGGTCCAGGCGAGGTGAGCGGCGAAGCCGCCGATGATCGCGCCGTACGCAACGTGAGCGAGGAGCGTCCCCAGCGCCGTCCTGCGCCCGTAGTTGACCAGCATGGGCCCGGGCGGCTCGAGCAGCGGCGTCTCCTCCGAGTCCGTCCAGGGCGTCCCCATCCGCGGGTGCACGACCGGAAGCAGAACGTTGATCAGCGCTCCCCCGGCAAAGGCCGCGTGCACTACACCGAGGGCGCCGCCGAAGAGCCAGCCGGCACGGCCGACCGCGCGGAAGATCGCGTAGTACGCGAGAGCGAACAGCAAGCCGTTGGCAAAGTGGAGCGCGTAGCCGAGCACGCTGGCGCGGCTGCGATTCGTCGTGAACATCGTCCCGAGCAGTAGCGGGATGTCCATGCGCGTCCAGCCGAACTCCTGGGAGAGGCGCAGACCGCTCGTGAGCACGACCGTGCCGATGAGACCGCCGGCGAGCGCGCCCCAGATCGTCATTTCTCCTCCATCCCCTCGGCATCCTGAATCGACATCGCCGCGTTGACGAGTGCCAGGTGGCTCAGTCCCTGCGGGAAGTTGCCCAGGAACTCGCCCGTCCGAGGATCGATCTCCTCCGAGTAGAGACCGACGTCGTTGGCCAGCTCGAGCAGATCCTCCATCAGCGAGCGGGCCTCCGCGATTCGTCCGGCGGCCGCAAGTGCGTCGACAAGCCAGAACGAGCAGGTGAGAAATGCGCCCTCATCACCGGGCACGCCGTCGTCGCCGAGATAACGGCGCAGAAACGGCCCCCGCCCGAGCTCACGGCGCACCGCGTCAATCGTCCCGATCATGCGCTCACCCTTCGGATCGTCGTAGCCCATCATCACGAGCGTCAGGAGGCTCGCGTCGAGCTCGCGCAGGTCCGGCGCGCGCACATAGCTGCGGCGCTCGGGATCCCAGGCCTGGTCGTCGAGGAAGGTGCGAATCTCGGCGGCTGCTGCACGCCACCTGTCACTGCGGTCGGGGATGTGGCCCTGCTCGGCCAGGCGGGATGCCCGGTCGAGAGCGACCCAGCAGAACGCCTTCGACTGCGTGAAATGGGTCTCCTTGCGCCGCACCTCCCAGATGCTCGAGTCGGGCTCGCGCCAGATCTTCGCCACATGGTCGGCGATCCTCGCAATGTCCCGCCCGGTGGCGTGATCGATCTCGCCCATCTCCTGCGCATAGAGCCAGACGCACTCGAGCACGTCGCCGTAGACGTCGAGCTGGACCTGCTTTTCGGCGCCGTTGCCGACGCGCACGGGCTTCGAGCCACGGTAGCCGGGGAGCTCCCCGAGCTCGCGTTCGGGCGCGTGGATCCCACCGTCAACGCGGTAGAAGACGTGGAGCTCGGGCTGCGTCAGGCGCGAGGCATGCATCAGCCACCAAAAGAACGCCCGCGCCTCGTCCTGGTAACCGAGCCTCAGGAGCGCCTCGACGCTCCAGCTCGCGTCGCGAAGCCACGAGTAGCGGTAATCCCAGTTGCGGCTGCCGCCGATCGATTCCGGCAGTGACGTCGTCGGCGCCGCGACGATTGCGCCGGAGGGCGCGTGGACGAGGAGCTTCAGCACGAGGGCGCTCCGGAGCACGTGCTCCCGCCACGGCCCTTCGTAGCGAGCCTGCCCGATCCACCGTTCCCAGAAGCGGCTCGTGCGCTCGAGCCGGCCCTCCACCTCGTCACGGCCGGGCAGGATCAGCGGCTGCTGGTGGGCCGCACCGAGCGTCAGGGCCGCGGTCTCGCCGGCCTGAAGCTCGAACTCGCCGCACACAGCGCTGCCGCGGACCTCGGGTTGCCCGGCTCCCCATGCGCTGAGCGCGACCGCGTCCTTCCCGCCGTGAGAGTAGAAGCGACCGCCCCGCGCGTCGATCTCGACCGATTTCGTGCCGTACTCGAAGCCCGCCTCCAGCGCGTACCGCAGCCGCACGCTTCCTTCGAGCGCCTCCACCTTGCGGACAACCTCTCGCAGCGGCGAGACCTCGTGCCCCGTGAGGGTCATCGCGTCCGTCACACGGACCGTTCCCCCGCTGGTGCGGAACGTCGTCTCGAGCACGTTCGTCGTGCCGCGATACCGCCGCTCTGCCTCGAACTCGTCCACGGGAGCGAGCTGGAACGAGCCACCGCGCTGGGCGTCCAAGATCCTGGTGAAGACGGCCGGTGAGTCGACGTCCGGCAGACACAGCCAGTCGATCGACCCGTCGCGCGCGACGAGCGCCGCCGTTCTCCCATCTCCGATCAGCGCGTAGTCGCGAATCGGCGCGTACCCGTCGATCCGCTGCATGCGCTAACGATGACCGAAATGATGCGCGGGCGGCAGGGAGCCGAACACGTCGGCGCCCTCCGAGATGCGGCGCGCGAGCGGAACGAGCGATTCGAGCTCGCGGACGAGGACGTTCTGATTGCGGTCGACGCGCTCGAATCTCCCGCGCGCGAGGACCAGAGGTTCGCCGCGCACGAGCGCGCGGTGCCGCTGGTAGACGGCCGGCGGCACGATCAGGTTCACCTGCCCAAACTCATCCTCGAGCAGCATGAAGACGACGCCTTTTGCGGTCGCAGGCCGCTGCCGGGCGACCGCAAGGCCTGCGACGGCGACCTGGCTCCGGTCTCGCAGCTCCCCCAGCTCCCGGCTCGACACGATCTCCTCCGGGAGGTGCGGTCGCAGCAAGGCGAGAGGATGCGCCCCCACCGACATGCTCGTCGTCCGGTAATCGGCGAGCATCCGCTCCCACGGAGTCTGCTCGGGCAGGTCCGGTGTGGCAGCGGTCGGATCGAGCGGAAGCGCGAGCTGCTTCGCCTCCCCGCGGGAGCCTGGAACGCTCTGCGGACGCGGTGCAAAGCCGAGCTCCCACAGGAGTCCGCGTCTCGTCCCGAACAGGTCGCAGGCTCCCGAGGCAACGAGCGCCTCCAGCCGGTCGCGGTCGAACGGAACGCGCTGCGCGAGATTCCTGATCCCCGTATACGGCCCCCGGTCGCGCTCCTCGACCAGCGCCTCGGCCGCCGACTCACCGAGCGAAGCCACGTAGTTCAAGCCCACGCGAACGGCTTGGGCCTCCAGCGAGCACTTCGCCGCGCTCAGGTTCACGTCGGGTGGCCGAACCTCCACCCCACGCCGCTGCGCGTCGCGGACGAGCGTCGCGGGCGGGTAGAAGCCCATCGGCTGGGCGTTCAGCAGCGCGCACAGGAACTCGGCCCGATGGTGATGCCGCAGCCAGGACGACTGGTAGGCGAGCAACCCGAACGCCGCAGCGTGCGACTTCGGAAACCCGAAACCGGAGAAGCCGGCGAGCTTGTCGTAGACGAGGTTCGCGGTCTCGGTGCCGACGCCGTTCCCCCCGGCCCCCTCGATGAAGCGGCCCCGGTAGGCCTCGATCGCCTCCTCGCTGCGCTTGCGGCTCATCGCTCGCCGTAGGCCCTCCGCCTCCCCGACCGAGAACCCGGCCAGCGCCATCGCGACTTCGAGCACCTGATCCTGGAAGACCACAACGCCGTGCGTCTCGCGCAGCGGCTCGGCGAGCAACGGATGATCGACAGGCGCCACGAACGTGGGGTCCTCGCGCAGTCGCTGGCGGTGCGCGATGTACGGGTGCACGGCCTTGCCCTGGATCGGGCCGGGCCGCACGAGCGCGACCTGGACGGTCAGGTCGTCGAGGTTCTCCGGCCGCGTGCGCAGGAGTGACTGCATCTGGGCGCGGCTCTCGATCTGGAAGACGCCGACGGTATCCGCGCGCTGGATCTCGTCGTACACCGCCTTGTCGTCGAGCGGGATGCGCGAGAGGTCGATGGGCTCGGATCGGCGAGCCGCAATCAGCTCGACGCAGTCCTCGACCGCCGACAGCATCCCGAGGCCGAGGAGGTCGATCTTGAGGAAGCCGGCGTCGGAGCAGGAATCCTTGTCCCATTGCACGAGCTGACGCCCGGCCATCGCTGCCGGCATCACCGGCACGAGCTCGACCAGCGGCCGGCTGGAGATGACCATCCCGCCCGGGTGCTGGGACGCGTGGCGCGGCAGGCCGCCGATCTCGCGGCAGAGCTCGGCAAAGACCCGCCAGCGGGGGGAACGCAGCTTGTCCTTGCCGTCGGGTAAGGCTGCGACCTCGTCTGCGATCCGATACGGACTTCCTTCGGTCACGCGCGCGAGACGTTCCAGCTCGGCGAACGGGAGCCCGAGCGCCTTGCCGACGTCGCGGATCGCTCCGCGTGAGCGGTAGGTCGGAAAGGCGGCGACGAGCGCTGCGTGCTCGCGGCCGTAGCGGTCGCTGACCGCCGGGAGCAGCTGCTCGCGGATATCGCGCGGGAAATCGAGGTCGATGTCCGGGACCGCTGCCATCTCGCGGTTCAGGAACCGCCCCAGCGAGAGGTTCGCCTCGACCGGGTCGACATGGGACAGGCCGGTCAGGTAGCAGACGATCGAGCCGACCGAGCTGCCCCGGCCTCGCCCCGGTGGCAGCACTGAGCGCGGCGAGCCGGCTCCGCGGATCTCCTCCGCGAGCTCTCGCGCCAGCTCGAGCACCTCCCAGTGCAGCAGGAAGAACCCCGCCAGCCCGAGATCGCCGATCAGGGCAAGCTCTTCGTCCAACCGTGCCCGGGCGCGTTTCTTATGGCCGTTCGCGCCGGAATAGCGATCGGCGAACGCGCGGTCGCAGACGCGTTTCAGCTGCGCGATCGCCGGCTCGCCGTGGTCGGAAAAATCCGGGTACGCGTAACCGAGGTCCTGCGTGAGGTCGAATTGGAGCCGCTCCGCCAGTTCCCCCGTGCGCTCGACGGCGTCGCGGTCGAGCGGAAAGCGCTCAGCCATCTCGCCCGGCGCAACGAGAACGCTCTCACCGTTCCCACGGCGCTCGCGCTCGCACCCGTCGAGCGAGGTGCAGTGCTTGACGGCCACGAGCACGTCCTGAAGCGCCGCCCGGCGGGGATGGTGGGCGTGCACGTCGCCGGTGGCGACGGTCTGCACGCCGATCGCCTCGGCCAGGTCGCGCAGCGCTGCGTTCCGGTGGGCGTCCCCGCGTTCATACGGACGCTGGAGCTCGACGAAGAAGCGTTCCTGCCCGAACGTACGCGCGAGCTCAGCCGCACCGTTCGGATCGAGGACGCCGAGCCCACGGCGGGCGCAGCCGGAGAGACAGACGAGGCCGTCGCTCAGCTCGCCCAGGAGTCCCGCCTCGAGCGCCGGCTCGAGCAGCTCGCGCTCTTTCCCCGCTATTCGTGTCACCGCATGGGCGGCCGTGAGCAGCCGGCACAGGTTCGCGTAGCCCTGCGCCGTCTCCACGAGCAGCGTCACGTGTGCGCCGCCGGCAAGCGTCACTTCGGCCCCCGTGATCGCGCGGACGCCGAGCTCCTTCGCCATCAACGCGAACTCGAGCGAGCCGTAGACGCCGTCGTGGTCGGTCAGTGCCAGCGCCGGATAGCCGAGCTCCGCCGCCCGCAGCGCGAGCTCCTCCGGCAGCGAGGCGCCGTCGAGGAACGAATACGCTGAGTGCGCATGGAGCTCGACGTAGGCCAAGCGGTTCTCCTACGCTCCGGGGAGGGCGAGATCATCACCGACCGGCCCGAACGGACACTGCGGATCCTGGCCGACGTCGAGCAGCTGACACTCACCTGGTTCCGGTACGAGCCGGGCGAGCAGGGGCCTGACCCTCACGTCCACCGGCAGCATTCGGACGCGTTCTACGTCCTCGAAGGTGAGCTCGAGTTCGCTCTCGGCCCGGACGTCGAGAGGATCCGCGGCGCAGCCGGAACCTTCGCCGCAGCTCCGCCGAACGTCGTGCACACCTTCGAGAACTCGAGCGACACCACGGCCGTCTTTCTGAACATCCACGCCCCGAGCATGGGTTTCGGCGACATGCTGCGCGCCCGGCGCGACGGCCGTACGGAGGACGCCGAGCGCTTCGACCAGTTCGACCCTCCGAAGGACGGCGGGCGGCCGCTCGCGGACGCAGTCGTGAGCCACCCTGATGAGGGCGAACGGTTCCACCGTGGGCCCGCGAACCTCGTCATCAAGGTGGAGCTTCCCGAGCTCTCGCTGCTCGACCTCACGTTCGCGGCCGGCTGGGACGGGGTTGATCCCCACACCCACGACGACCACGTCGACTCGTTCTACGTCCTCGAAGGCGAGCTCGCCGTCCTCCTCGGCGAGGAGACGCATCGGCTCGGTCCCGGCTCGTTCGCGGCCGCTCTCCCCGGAACGCGCCACGGAATCGACAATCCGGGCCCCGGACCGGTTCGCTTCCTCAACCTCCACGCCCCCGACGGGGGTTTCGCCGGACGGGTGCGCGGAGGTTAGGCTCGCCCCGTGGACCCCAAGCAGTGCTACGAGGAGATCGTCGACGACCTCGTGCACCAGAACGACGATGTCGAGCCCGCGCAGATGATGGGCATGCCATGCGTGAAGCGCGGCGGCAAGATGGTCGCCGGCTTCTCTCGCTCCGACAGCGCGATGACCTTCAAGCTGACCGACGAGCGGGAGCGCGAAGGTGCGTTGGCCCTCGAGGGCGCGCACCTCTTCGATCCATCGGGCAAGGGACGGCCGTTCAAGGAATGGGTCGTCGTGCCGCTTGCTCACGCAGACGAATGGCCACAGTTGGCCCAACAAGCCTTGGCTCATTAAGCGCGCTGCGTAAACCAGCGCTCGGCCTCCTGGTCGTGGAAGACGACCACGTTCTCGCCGCTCGCGAGCACGGTGTCGAAGTAGCGGCGACTGACCGGTTCCTCCGTCCACCAGCGATCGACGACGCGCCACTCTTCGCGGACGAGCGCAACCGCCATCCGGTTCACGCTGCGCGGGTTGCCGTCCACGTGCGCCTCGACGAGCGCAGGCTGCGGCGCGTTTAGTCGTCGCGCGGAACCAGCAGCGCTCTTTGCTCTGGGATTCGCGACCAGGGTGCGACCTCGACGACGGTGCAAACGGCTCCGGAGCCAGCGCCCGCTTTCACCTGGCGCAGGCCCTCGCTCAGGTGCTCGCGCAGCTCCTCCCCTTCGGCACGGACGAGCTCGAGCTGGTGGCCGACGGCAGCCGCGAGCGCGACCAGCTCGAGCCGCAGTTCGATGATCGGCGCGGGCAGGTCGGCCAACTTCGGGGCGAGGGCGATGCGCAGCCGGCCTGGATCAGCCGTCGCATCGCGCAAGGTCAGCGTTCGTCGCCACGACCCGCCTCCCACGAGCCGGGCGACGACCGCCAACTTTCGGATCGCGCGGTCCGCGCGCTCGGGCCGTGCAAGCAGCTGGGCGAGCAGGGCGTTCAGCGCCCGCCGGAGCGTGAGCTCGTTCGCGACGGCCTCCGGAAACTCCAGCCTTTCGAAGACCTCCGCCGCCGGGCGCCGGCCTCGGACACGCCCGCGCTTTCCACCTCTCGCCAGGCTCCAGGCGCGGCGGCCGTCCGGCCCCAGTCGTTCGGCCACTGCAGCGCCCGGCAGCCCAGCAAGCTGACCAAGACTTCGCACTCCAAGCTCTTCCAACTCCTCGCGCCGCTCCGGCTCAACGGGGAGTAGCGTCAACGGCAGCGGCGCGAGGAACTTCCGGGCCTGCTCGTCGGAGACGACCACGACCTGCCCCGCGTGCGCGACGTTGGCGGCAGCGAGTGCGGCGAACCGCCGCTCGGCGGCCCCCACGCGGGCGTCCCAGCCGGCACCCACCGCGGCAAGCGAGCGCTTCAGCGCCGGCTCGAGCCCGCCGTAGAGGCGCTCGACGCCGCGCGTCTCGAAATAGACGCAGCCGAGATCCGCCGACTCGACTGCGAACCCGGAATCCTCCAGCCCGCGCAAAACTCCCTCCCACGCCTCCTCGGCAGTGGCCGGATCCTGGTCGACGAGCACCAGCTCCGGAGAAATCGCGAGCGCCTCCCCCATCCGCATCCCCGGCTCGACGCCCGCAGCCTCAGCCGCGGCCGTCACCGGCCCGATCAGCGGCTCCTCGCCCGCCGCCGGTGCGAGCGCAGCCGGTCGCAGCGCCAGGCCGGGCCGCTCACGCAGTGCAGCGCGAAGCTCGAATCCAGGGATGAGAAGACATGCGATCATGGGCGAACGTATGTTCTATCAGAACACACGTTCGTATGTCAAGGGGAAAATCCTGAGCCGCTCTCACCAAATGTTCACCTCGGCCCCCTACCGTCGCTGCGAGGCACAGAGTGAACACGGCCACGACGCCCTCGGCTCTCCTTCCGGACTTTCGGTGGCCGTCCAGCGTCCGTAGGCGGCGTCTGCTCGTGCTCCTCGTCTTCCTCGTCGTCCTCGTCTGCTCGGTCGCTGCGTGGGCGTCGATAGGCAGCTTCCGTGCCGGCCTCACCGCCGCGGCGGCCGTGAATCCGCGCGGGGCTTTCGCCGCCGGGCTCGCCTTCGTCTGCTCGCTCGTGGCGTCCGCATTCGCGTGGCGGGTCGGCTTCGGCTCGGTCGGAGCGCGCATCGGCCGCCTCCAGGCCTGTGCGAACTACGGCGTCGGCTCGCTCGTGAACACGTTCGTGCCGGCGAGGCTGGGGGACGTGGTGCGGGCCGGCCTGTTTGCCCGCACGTTGCCCGCCGGCCGCGGGCGCGCCCTAACCGCGGCAGGAGTTGTCGGCGCGGTGGAGGTCTGCAGAGCATTCGTCCATGCAGCGGTGATCGTGGCCGCGGCCGGACTGGGCGCAGTTCCCCTCTGGCCGGTGCTCGTGCTCGTCGGAGTTGCCCTCTGCGCATTGGGAACCGCCGTCGTGACCCGGCGGCGCGGGCCGACCTCGCGCCTCGCCCAGCTGGCCGAGGCCGCCGCGGCGATCGTCGCCCGCCCGTCGCTCGGGCTGCGCATCCTCGGATGGGTTGCCGTGGCAGCGTCGGCTCGAATTGCCGCTGCCTTTCTCGTCTGCGCGTCGCTCGGCGTCGGGTCGCCGCTGGTCGCAGCGCTCGTGATCACCGCCGCGATGGAGATCGCGGGAGCATTTCCGATCACGCCCGGGAACGTCGGCATCACGAGCGGCGCCATCTCCCTCGCCCTTGCGGGGCACGGCGTCGCCCTTCCGACCGCCCTGGCGGTCGGGCTCGTCTTCCACGCGATCGAATCTGCCGCCGGAGTCTCGTTCGGCCTTGCCTCGTCCTCGGTCGTCGCCCGGCCGCGGCTCCTACAAAGGCCGCTCGTCCGGTTTGGAGCGGCCGTCACGGCGGCAGCGGGACTGGCGGTCCTGGGCGCAGCCATGCTCCCCGACGTCGGCTAAAGCCTCAGCCCAGGAGGTCCGCGTACTACGGACTGAGCGGTGTCATTGCTGGCGAGGCACCGGGAAAACCACGACCGCCCACTGGGGTGCGTTCGGCATCCGGTCGCGGCAGGCCCTCTTGCATGCGCCCTTGGCCACGAACTTGGTCACGACGGCGATCTGCATCCGTCTCTGCGTCGGCTTCGGAAGCATGATGTCGACGGGGTGGACGAAGCTCACGCTCTGCGGCGTCGGTCGCCGGGTCGGCAGCGCTTCGTACGAGTTCCCTCGACCACTCAGCCTCAGCGTGAGCTTGCCGCCGCCGTAGACGAGCCGGCCTGTGAAATCGGCGACACGGTCGTTGTTCACGTCGTAGAGGATCGTGAAGCGGTTCTTGCTGTTCGCGCGCAGAGCCTTTGAGCTCCAGGTCCCCCAGGCAGTGATCTCCATGGACAGAGTGTCCGACGCGGTCACGGCCTTCGCCGACCGTAGGTCGAGCCGGCCGGAGACATCGTTCGCGTCCGAGAGAAGCGTCGTGACAGACGCGGCGCCGGCCAGAGCGATGATCGCGAGCAAGCGCACCGTCGGACCCTAGCTAACGAGCCGTTTCTCCACTACTGTAAGGCGCAGAAATCGGTGCTACGCTCGTTTTCTCGAAGCGGCGGACATAGGGGGAACGGTGGGTCGTCGGCAACGAGCAGCGCGGGGTCGCGCATCGATCTCAAGCAACACGCCTTCGTGGCGTGCCGCGGTAGCGAGCTGCGCCGCCGTTGCGCTGCTTGGCTTCACAGCGGCCGTTACGACCGCGTGGGCCGCTCCCGGGAATGCGGCAAACCCCGCCGCGACAACGGTGCCGACGCCGGATCCGGCACCACCGCCTCCGCCGAAGCCGCCTCCACCACCACCTCCTCCGCCTCCACCCCCACCGCCGCCTCCGCCACCACCGCCGCCTCCGCCACCGCCGCCGCCGCCGCCACCACCCCCGGCGGCTTCCAGCTCCTCGAGCAAGGCGGCGGCGGCAGCAGCAAAGAAGCAGGCCGCCCGGCGCCGCGCCGCAGCCGCCCGCAGACAACGCGCGATCGCGGTCAAGCGCCAGGCCGAGGCGCGCCGGAAGCAGGCGGCGAAAGCAGCGAGCGCCAAGAAGGCCAGGGAGGGCAAGGTCGCCGCAGCCGGGCCCGCCGTCATCACACCCACCCAAAACAACTCGTCGAACGGCACGCTGATTCTCCTGATCGCGATGGGAATCTCGATCCTTCTGCTCGGAATCGCCTCCACCCCACCCCACTTGGTCGGGCAACGGGCCGGTGAGGTCCTCGTCCGGCGACGGACGTGGATCGTCGTCATCGGCATCGTCATCCCGCTCGGCGCGGCCCTCGAATGGATGGTGCTCGTGGGCCTCGGGGGGCACTAGGACTGACCATGAAGAGGAGGCTGCGGCATCTCTCGCTCGTGTTCCTACTCGCCTTCGTAGCGGTGCCCGGCACTGCGGCGGCGACGGGAGACGTCTACGCGACGTTCGGAACGCTCCCGCACGTGGTCGGGCCGTCCACCAGCACGAGCTTCACGAGCCGCATCGTCAACGGCGCCTCGTCGCCGAACCGTCCGAATCGCCTGAGGATCACCATCCCGTCGGGCTTTTCCGTCACCGCGTCGACCGTGACCGCCCGGACGAGCGACACCGCCCCGTGTGTCGGGAGCAACTGGATCGCCGACGGCTCCATCATCTCCAACGGTCAGATCCGCCTGCGAAGCCCGGGCGGCAACACCGACCAAAACCTCTGCCAGGGTGCAACGCTCACGGTTGACTTCACAGCGACGGCGCCGTCGACGGACCGGCTGTCGATCTGGAGGACCAGGCTCTCGAACAACACGGTCTCAGGGAACTTCACGCGGCCCAGCGACGACCCCGACCTGAACACCACCGTCGATGGAACGCCGCCGCAAACGTCGGTCACAGCTGCGCCGGCCGACCCGACGAACCAGACCAACGCGAGCTTCTCGTTCTCCAGCACGGAATCGGGATCAACGTTCCGGTGCAGCCTGGACGGCTCGACTGAGGACTGCAGCTCGCCGCACTCCTACGCGGGTCCGCTGTCCGAGGGAAACCACACGTTCTCCGTCGCTGCGTCGGACGGCGTCGGCAACACCGACCCGACACCGGCCACTTTCACGTGGAGGGTCGACAGGACGCCTCCGCCGGCACCGTCGATCACCTCGTCGCCCGCGAATCCGACCGCGTCGACCTCTGCAAGCTTCGCTTTCTCCGACGCCGAGAATGACGTCGGCTTCCGCTGCAGCCTCGACGGCGCGGTGCCCAGCACCTGCTCGAGCACGAAGTCTTACGGCGGGCTCGCCGAGGGCAGCCACATGTTCGCGGTTGAGGCCCGCGACACGGCTGGCAACGCATCTCCTGGCGCGACCTACACCTGGGTGGTCGACAGAACGCTGCCGCCCGAACCGACGATCGATGCGGCGCCGGACAACCCGAGTAACGCCGCCACGTCAACGTTCGAGTTCTCGGACGTCGAGAGCGGTGTGACGTTCCGCTGCCGCCTCGACGACAACGATCTCGGAGCCTGCACGAGCCCCGCCTCATACATCCTCGGCGAGGGCGCCCACACGTTCTCGGTCCGCGCACGCGACGGTGCGGGAAACGAGAGCGACTCCGTGTCGTACATCTGGGTGATCGACAGGACACCTCCTCCGCCCCCGACCCTCGACTCGACGCCTCCCGACCCCAGCGGGTCCTCGGCGGCGAGCTTCAGCTTTTCCGACTCCGAGAGCGGCCTCGCTTTCTCGTGCCGGCTGGACGGAGGCAGTGCGGGTGCTTGTGCAAGCCCGGTCTCCTACAGCGGGCTCGCGGAGGGCAACCACACGTTCACGGTGCAAGCGACCGATGCGGCCGGCAACGAAGGCTCGAGCTCCTACACCTGGGTCGTGGACAAGACGGGGCCGTCCGCTCCACGCATCGACTCGGCGCCGCCGAACCCCACGTCATCGTCGGACGCGCCCTTCGAGTTCTCGACGACGGAGACCGGCGTGACCCTGAGCTGCGCCCTCGAAGGCGGCAGTTTCTTCGTCTGCACGAGCCCGGTTCTTTTCCCCTTGCTCGCCGAGGGCAGCCACCGGTTCACGGTCAAGGCCGAGGACGCCGCGGGCAACGAGGCGAGCGCCTCCTATGTCTGGGTCATCGATCAGACCGCTCCTCCGGCACCCACGATCGAGACGGTTCCGAAGCAGCTCGCCAACGCCCGTAGCGCGCTCTTTGGCTTCGGTGATGCGGACGCAACCGCAGGCTTCCGCTGCCGTGTCGACAGTGGCGCTTTCGCACCCTGCGTGAGCCCGAACACCGTCTCGGGCCTCGCTGACAGGGCTCACGTCTTCGAGCTCCAGGCGGTTGACGGCGCCGGCAACGCAAGCAACGTCGTCTCCTACGCCTGGACGGTGGATGCAACGCCCCCCGACACGCGGGTGACCGCCGGTCCGCACGATCCCGAGACCGCGACGACGGCCGCGGTCGGATTCGGTGGCGCCGAGCCGGGTCTGACCTTCCAGTGCCGGCTCGACGGAGCCGCATTCGCCGTCTGCACCTCGCCGAAGTCCTACGCTGCGCTCGCGCCGGGCAGGCATGTGTTCTCGGTGCGGTCGATCGACCTCGCCGCAAACGTCGACCCCACGCCGGCAACCTGGTCGTGGGCGGTCGTCCGGCCCCAGGCACCGGACACGACTCCGCCCGGCCCGGCCACGAACCTCGAGCCCAGGGTCGGCTACCACGTCCTGAAGCTCGCCTGGGATCTCCCCTCCGACGAGGATCTCGACCACGTCAAGGTGCTGCGCAAGACGGGTGCCAACGGCGCGGAGAAGAGCGTCTACGTTGGCTCGGGCACGAGCTATCGCGAGCCGAGGTTCAACAACGCCGCCACGTACCGGTACAGGATCATCAGCTACGACGAGGCCGGGAACGCTTCGCGCGCCGTGGCGGTCAGAATCCGCCCGAGCGCGCTACTCACCTCGCCGCGGCCGGGTGCGGTGCTCAGGTCCGCGCCGCTGCTCAAGTGGTTCGTGGTCAAGAGCGCGACGTACTACAACCTTCAGCTCTTCCGCAACGGCCGCAAGGTCCTGAGCATCTGGCCCTCACGTGCGCGCCTCAAGCTTCGGCGCCACTGGACGTTCGAAGGCCGGGGGCACTCGCTCAAGCCCGGTCACTACGAGTGGTTCGTCTGGCCCGGCTACGGCCCGAAGAGAAGCAGCAGGTTCGGCGCGCTCATGGGCCAGAGCTCCTTCGTCTTGCGCTAGGCCACGAGCTCGGCCCCGGGGCCGATCATGCGGGCGAAGCGCGGCACGATGTCCAGCGTGTTCTCCTGCGTGCACCAGCGCAAGTCGTCCTCCAGGCCCGGCGGCCCGTACGTGCGCGCGTTCACGCCCTCCCAGGCGTTCGGGAACGCGCCCGCGAGCGTGGCTGCGGCGACCGCCGCGTCAGTGCGCTCGCCCTCGATCAGGTCGACGATCCGACCCGCGCAGTAGGCATCGTCGATCGCGAAGTTGCCCTGGTACCCGGCGCAGAAGACGGTCACGTCTTCCCCTGGCTCCCGGGCCGCGGCCGCGACTGCGTCCAGGTTGAGCAGCGCTCCGATGAAGATGCGGTCGCAGGTCGAAGCGGCGGTCACCACGGCCCGTGTCCCGTTCGTCGTCGAGAGGATTGCCGTCTCGGCTCTCGGTTCCAGGTACTCCCGCGGCGAGGCTCCGAGATCGAAGCCTTCGATCTGCACAGCGTCCCGCTCGCCGCCGAGCACGCCCTCGCCGAGCTCTTCTCGTAGCGCGACAGCCTCTTCGATGCCCGGCGCGCAGATCACCCGACGGTAGCCCGACGCGAGCGCCTGGACGATCGTCGAGGTGGCGCGCATCACGTCGACGACCACCCCGACGTGCGCGGGGGCTGCCTCCGACGGAGTGAACGCGACGTGAACGCGCACGCGGGCTACGCTACCGCCCCGATGGCCGACGAGCCCATGAGGTGCTACAGGCACCCGGACCGTGAGACCTACCTCTCCTGCTCCGAGTGCGGCCGGCCGATCTGCGGCGACTGCATGACTCCTGCCCCGGTGGGCCAGCGCTGCCCCGAGCACTCCGGTAAGCCACAGGGCGTCGCCCGGGTGGCGACCGGCGTCAAGCGAGCCGGCTTCGAGGGGACCGGGGCGCTCGTGACCAAGGCGCTGATCGCGATCAACCTGCTCGTCTACCTCGCGACCGTGGCCCAGGGCGCGGGTTTGAACAATCCGGGCGGCAACCTCTTCACGAAGGGGCTCCTGTTCGGGCCCTGGGTAGCGAACGGCGAATGGTGGCGGCTGATCACGTCCGCGTTCTTGCACGCGAACCTGATCCATATCGCGTTCAACATGTACTTCCTCTGGTTCGTCGGCACGGCGGTGGAGCAGGCGCTCGGTCGGGGACGCTTCCTGCTCGTGTACGTGGTGTCGGGCTTGGCGGGGTCGGCCGGCGCGCTCGTCTGGACGCCGAACAGCGCGACGGTAGGCGCGTCCGGCGCGATCTTCGGGATCCTCGGCGCCGCCCTGATCCTGGAACGGCAGCGGATGTACGTGCTGGGCGGCTCGGCGCTCGGCCTGGTCGTGATCAACCTCGCGTTGAGCTTCCTGATCAGCGGGATCTCGATCGGAGGCCACATCGGCGGTCTGATCGGCGGCGGAGCGGCAACGCTGGCCTTGTCGCACTTCGGCCGCGGCCACGCGGCCTACTCACGGCTGGGCGTCGCCGGAATTGCAGGGGTGGTCGGGATCGGAGTCGCGAGTATCGCCGTGGCCTACTGGGCCGCCAATAGCGGCGGCCTTTGAGGGACAGTCCCCAGCACTATCCGGCGTTTCTTTGACCCCAGCCCAAGGGACTGTTCCTGGCGGTGACCAAGCGCGGAACGTGATGGCGCCACGGGACAGTCCCGTCCCGCCCCTCGCTCCTAGCGCGTCTTCTCGATCTGCGTCAGCCGGTCGAGCTTGTCCTTGAACGCCCGGTCGGTGCCGGCGCCGCCGTAGAGCCGGTCGGCGAAGCCGTCCCAGGCGAAGATCGTGTCGTTGCCGAGACCGCCGTAGACCCGGTCGCTCCCCCCGTCGCCCTGGAGCTTGTCGGCATCCTCGTCGCCGTAGACGGCGTCGCTGCCGTTGCCGCCGTTCAGCAGGTCGGCGTTGAGACCGCCGTGGACGACGTCGTTCCCGTTGCCGCCGTCGAGCGTGTCGTTGCCGGCTCCTCCATAGATGAAGTCACGGCCACCGTTGCCCATCACGACGTCCGCGCCGCCGAGCGCGCAGATCACGTCCCTGCCGCTCGTGCCCAGGATGAAGTCGGGCCCTTCGGTGCCCATGATCGTGCACGCGAGGCCCCGGCTCGGCGCGGCGCCGACGCGTCCGGCGCTCATCAGCGCCAGTGCCATGAACACCGCTGCCATCGACTTGACCTTGACCTGATCGGGTTGTCGCGGGGCCACTGCTCGAACCTCCAACCGCTCGTCGGCGTGGCCGCTCCGCCTGATTTCTGCTGACCCTCGGATGATCGGCAGTTCAGGCCTTTCGCGCATCCCCCGCACCGGTGAATTGCAGTTCAGCGTCCGTTGCGGCGCGGGTCGGTGCTCGCGGCGAGCTCGGCCCAGTCGGTCTTCTCGACGAGGGAGAAGTCCTCGTTTGCCTCGATCACCCGCTCCACCTCGGGCAGCTCGTGCCCGGGAGCGGTCACGAAAACGATCGGGCTCGATCGAGCTCGCTCGTAGTCGCCAAGCCCCAATTGGAGAACCGTGACGCAGTCCACGCGGCTGCACTCGCACAGAAACTGCAGAGGTGCGCCCAACGAAGTGGTGAGCCTACGCAGGCGCTCGTTGAGCTCGCGGAACACGAACTGGTTCCTGACGAGGCGTTCAAGAGACACCGACACGGCCGTTCCCCTCCTCACTCGCGGTGCCGGGAACGGTGACCCTCGAGCGCCGCAGGGACCCCCAGCTACGAGCGGCGGAGGAAGAAGAAGCGCCAAAGCGGGCGCGCCCGACCTGCGGCGACCCCTAGCACGGTACGGAGGCGGCAGTTAGGCGGCTGCTCTGGCGTGAATGGCCGCCAACGCCCGTTTGGCGGCCTCGGTTCGCGTGGGCGCGAACTCCGAGGCGGGCGAGGCCACGCGAGCGTGGGCGTCTCTCCGCATGTAGATGGCCTCCCAGCCGGCCGGGTGGCCGGCGAAGACGATCTTGTAGCCCCGGTCCCAGGCCGCGTCGACGATCTCCGTCACGACGTCGTCGTAGCTGTCGGCATCGAACATACGAGAGACGGTAACGAGGCGGTCAGACGGCTTTCGGCCTTTACTCGGACCGGTTCGTGATGTGCACGTAGGTCTTGCCGTTCGTGCCGCACTCTTCGCGCAGCGCGACCTGGCCTGAGCGGCCTCCGCCCTTCCACGAGACCTCGGAGTCGTGCGCCTCGAGCTCGTCGAAGAGGATCGTGAACTTCGCGCTTTCGAGCGAGCTCTTGAAGTCGTCGTGCGCAGCCTTGACGTCGCCCTTGTAGTAGCCCTCGACGACTTCGCTCGGGCCCAGCTTGGACTGCTGCGTGTACGTGACGTTCTCGAGCTGCGGGAAATCGGTCGGAAGCTTCGGGCCCGCCGCCAGCGCGTCGCCCGTGCATGCGGACTGCACTTTCTTGTTCAGCGCGGTCTTTTTCTCTGTCTTCTTCTTGTCGCCGCAGCCGACCAGCATCAGCACGACGGCACCCACGAAGACGCTCGCTCGTACGTGTCTCACAGAGCCTCCTGGCCTGCCCTCGGATTGAGGAAAGTCTATAAAGCTCTCCGGAGTGGCTAGCGCGGATCCTCGCGGTCGATGTTCCAGTGGCGCGAGGAGGCGGCCATCCAACCGCCGTCGTCGCGCGGCAGTAGCCCGAAGCGGCTGACCATGCGCTGTCCGCCCTCCCGGTCGCCGTAGAGCACGTCCACGGTCAGCGCTTCGTGCGCCTCGACGCTCGCCTTCGCGGCCTGAAACTCAGGGCTCTCCGGGTGGCGAAACGCGCCCTGCCAGTACGCCTGGTCCTGGGCCGGCACGTACAGGTCGCGGGTCAGGGGCGTGAACTCGTCGAGGTTCGGCGCCTGCTCCCCGTTGCCAAGGACACGCTCGGGATAGAACCGCCAGCCGTGCAGTACCGCGATCCCGGCACCCACGTTGCGCAGGGGGATGGCGAAGTAAACGGCCTCGTCGTTTGCTTCTGCGGCTGCACGCCCGCCGGGCACATTCATCCACTTCCCGTCGACGAACGTGATCTTCTGCGGAGGGTCGCCCAGCCGCGACGGCATCAGCAGCGGTCGTACGCTCTCGAGCAGTGAGCGCTCGGCTACCCGGGCGGCCCGGTTGGCCGAGCGCACGGAAGCGAAGGTCGCCGCCGCCAGCACGAGAGTTCCCTGTCGCGGTTGCAAGCGCCGAGATCGTGACCCAGTCCGTGAGGACGATCACGGCGGCCACAGGTCTCCTTCAACCAGCTCAACCGAGTTGCCCGCCGGATCGCGGAAATAGATCGAGCGTCCACCCTGCTCCCAGGCGATCTCCGTTTCGATCTCGACCTGCCGCTCTCTTAGCTCGGCGAGCGCTTGGTCATACGCGCCCGGCTCGAGCGAGAACGCCACATGCCCGGCTCCGGTCGCGCCGTGCGAGGGTACGCGCCGCCCGGCCGCGGACGAGAGCTCGGGCTTGAACAGGAGCAGCACGCCGCCGCCGCCGAGGCGGAAGGACGAGCCGAGCTCGTCCGGCTCTTCGAGCAGCCGAAGTCCGAGCGTGTCGGCGTAGAAACTCGTGGCTTCGGCGACGTCAGACGCGTAGAGAACGGTCTCGTAGACGCGAGTCAGCCGCACGGCGTCTGCAATCCTAGGTGCCTTGGACGCCCACTACTGACACGCGCGGAACCGAGAGGTGGACGATGAAATTTCTCCAGGAATTCAAAGAGGGCTGGGATCGGGGCGGGCTCGAGTTCGCGACAGTTCCGCGCGGCGTGCTCGCGGAGCTTGCCGCACAGCCTCTTCCGGAAGTTGCCGGCGAGTTGTTCGAGGCGTGCTTCGCAGAGGGCAAGCCGGGCTGGACGAAGGGTCTCTCGCACGACGACGTGGGGCGAGCCTTCCTCGAGCCGAAGGGCTGGAAAGGCGAGCAGGACTACATCGCCCAGTCACTTCTCGCCGAGGCGTTGCAGCTGCTCGAGCACAACCGGCTGCTCGCGCTCTACCTCACGGACGCCGCCGCCAACGAGCTGGACGCAAAATGGTGCGTGACGCGTGCCGGCCGCGCGGCGGCGAAGGCCGGCACCGTGCAGCGAGACTTAGTCGCGCATCAATGACTCGCGGACCGTACGAGACGTCGCGCCTGTCCGAGCTCGAGGACGCCAAGGGCTGGTCGCCGATTCGCAAGCACTTCGACATTCAGGCGTTCGGCGTCAACGCCTGGAAAGCCGCAGAGGCAGGCGGTCATGTGATCCCCGACCACGACGAGAAGCCGTCCGGACACGAGGAGCTCTACCTCGCCGTCTCCGGACACGCGACGTTCACCGTGGAGGGAAACGAGATCGACGCACCCGCCGGAACGATCGTATTCGTCTCAGATCCAGCGGCCATGCGTGCGGCGACAGCGCGCGAGGCAGGAACGACCGTGCTTTCAATCGGCGGGAAGCCAGGCGAGGCGTATCGCCCGCGCGCCTGGGAGACGAACGCTGAAGTCCTCGGGTTGTTCGACGCCGGCGACTTCGCCGGCGCCAAGCGCGTGCTGATCGAGGCGCTCGAGCGCTACGAAGATCGCGGCACCCTCTTTTACAACCTGGCTTGCGCGGAAGCACAGCTGGGCGAGATCGACGCAGCCGTCGAGCACATCCGAGCCGCGATCAAGGAGCAGCCGGAGTGGGCCGACTCGGCCCGCGAGGACGAGGATCTCGCACCCCTCCGTGACGACCCCCGCTTTGCGGAGGCTGTCGGAGCCTGATGCCTCCAACGCTTGCGAACGGCAAGGTCTGCTACGTCGAGATCCCTGCCGTCGACGTCGAGCGCTCGGCGGCGTTCTACGAATCGGTCTTCGGCTGGAAGATCAGACACCCACGCGAGGGCCGGACGGCGTTCGACGACACGACCGGCGAGGTGAGCGGCGCCTGGGTGACGGGCCGGCCGGCGGCGGCCGAACCCGGTCTGCTGCTCTACATCATGGTCGACGATGCCGACGCGACCGTAGAGGCGATCGTCGCCCACGGCGGCGAGATCGTGCAGCCGATCGGCATGGACCCTGGCGAGACCACCGTGAGGTTCCGCGATCCCGGCGGGAACATCGTCGGGCTCTACCAGGAACCGAGCAGCTGATTCCCGGTCCGGTCAGCCGCCAGTAGCCGCGTACGACACAAGGCCGGCCTCTTTGATCGCCGCTTGCGCTGCCGCTAGGCGCGCGAGCGGAACGCGATACGGCGAGCAACTCACGTACTCCAACCCCAGGTCGTGGCAGAACGCCACGCTCGCCGGCTCTCCCCCGTGCTCTCCGCAGATTCCGAGCTTGATGTCTTCCTTCGTCTTGCGGCCACGCTCGACCGCGATGCGCATCAGGTCCCCCACCCCACCGACGTCGATCGTCTCGAACGGGTTCCGCTCCAGCACGCCGTCGTCCAGGTAGCGCGTCAGGAACTTGCCCTCCGCGTCGTCGCGTGAAAAACCTAGTGCCGTCTGCGTCAGGTCGTTCGTGCCGAAGGAGAAGAAGTCCGCGTGCTCGGCGATCTCGTCCGCCCGGATGCACGCGCGCGGGAGCTCGATCATCGTGCCGACCAGGTACTCGACCTCCTTGTTCTCCTCGGCGGCCGTCGCGACTGTGATCGCGCGCAGCCGGTGCAGCTCCTCGGCGAAGCCGACCAGCGGGTGCATGATCTCGACCAGCGGCGCGTCGCCCGTGTGCTCCTCGACCGCCCAGGCTGCCCGGATGATCGCCCGCACCTGCATCTCGTAGATCTCGGGCCACATGAGACCGAGCCGGCAACCGCGGGTGCCGAGCATCGGGTTCGACTCCTGCAGCGCCCGGATGCGGTCGCGCATCCGCTCGTCGACGGCGTCCTCCAAGGACGGCAGGAACTCGTGCAGCGGCGGGTCGAGGAGCCGGATCGTCACCGGCAGCCCGTGCATCGCCTCGAAGATCCCCTCGAAGTCGCTCTGCTGGTGGGGTAGCAGCTTCTCCAGCGCCGCGCGCCGCTCGTCCTCGCTCGAGGCCATGATCATCTCGCGCACGACCGGCAGCCGGTCGTCGGCCATGAACATGTGCTCGGTGCGGCAGAGACCGATGCCCTCGGCTCCGAACTCGCGCGCCTTGGTCGCGTCCTCGGGCGTGTCGGCGTTGGCGCGCACCCTGAGCCTGCGCCGCTCGTCCGCCCACTCCAGGATCGTCTCGAAGTCCTCGTTGATCTGCGGCGGCACGAGCGCGACCGGGCCGATGATCACCTCGCCGGTGCCCCCGTCGATCGTGATCACGTCGCCTTCGGCCAGCTCGTGCTCGCGGATCTTCGCCGTCTTCGCGTCGTAGTCGATCGAGAGCCCCTCGCAGCCCGCAACGCACGGCTTGCCCATCCCGCGGGCAACGACGGCCGCGTGCGAGGTCATGCCGCCGTGGGCGGTGAGAATGCCCTGCGCGGCGATCATCCCGTGGATGTCGTCAGGAGTCGTCTCCCAGCGGACGAGGATCACGTCTTCCTCCTCCGCACGCTGGACGGCCGTGTCCGAGTCGACGACGATCTTGCCGGTGGCGGCTCCAGGCGACGCGTTCAGACCGCGAGTCGCCACCTCGTAGTCGGAGGTCGGGTCGATCATCGGGTGCATCAACTGGTCGAGTTGGGTCGGGTCGATGCGGGCGATCGCTTCGTCCCGAGAGATCAGGCCCTCGTCCACCATGGCCACCGCGGCCTTCAGCGCAGCAGGAGCGGTTCGCTTGGCCGAGCGGGTCTGCAGTAGGTACAGGCGACCCTCCTCGACGGTGAACTCGATGTCCTGCATGTCGCGGTAGTGCTCCTCGAGGCGGCGCATCGTGTCGAGCAACTGCTGAAAGGCCTCGGGCATGCGCTTCTCCATCGCCGCGATGTCCTCCGGAGTGCGGATCCCGGAGACGACGTCCTCGCCCTGGGCGTTGGCCAGGAACTCGCCGTAGAGCCCGGCCTCGCCGGTGGAGGGATCGCGCGTGAAGCAGACGCCCGTGCCCGAGGCCTCGCCCTTGTTGCCGAAGACCATCTGGACGACGTTCACCGCTGTGCCGAGGTCGTCCGCGATGTGGTGCGCACGGCGGTACACCTGTGCGCGCGGAGTGTCCCAGGAGTCGAAGACGGCTTTCACCGCACGGCGCAGCTGTTCGCGCGCGTCCTGCGCGAAGTCGCTGCCGGTGGCGTCGCTGTAGATGCCCTTGAAGGTCTCGACCAGTTCCTTGAGATCGTCCGCGGAGAGCTCGACGTCCTGCTGGACGCCACGCTCGTTCTTCAAAGCCGAGAGCGCATCCTCGAAACGGTGCGACTCGACCCCGTCCACGACCTCGCCGTACATCTGGATCAGTCGCCGGTAGGAGTCGTAGGCGAAGCGCTCGTTATCCGTCGTCTTCGCGAGCCCGGCAACCGCTTCGTCGTTGAGCCCCAGGTTCAGGATCGTGTCCATCATCCCGGGCATCGAGACGGCGGCGCCCGAACGAACCGAGACGAGCAGGGGATCGTCGGGGTCGCCGAAGCGCTTACCGGTCTTGCCCTCCAGCCCGGCGACATGTTCGTCCACCTCGGGCTCGAGTGCCTCGGGCAGCTCCTTGCCGTTCTTCGAGTAGGCGCGGCAGGCGTCGGTGGTGATCGTGAAGCCGGCTGGAACGGGAACACCCAGCGCGGTCATCTCCGCGAGGCCCGCGCCCTTCCCACCCAGTAGCTCGCTCCCCAGGTCCGAAGACTCGTCGAAGTCGTAGACGTAGCGTCCGTTGGCCGCCATGTGCAGCGGAATCTTCCCACAAGCGGGCTTTGGAACACTCGCGATGGGCAGAGCGTTAAGGAGGGAAGACCCACGAAAGGACGCAATGAACCTCGAAGGCATCCACCACATCACGGCGATCACGGGCGACGCGCCACAGAACGTCGACTTCTACGCGGGGACGCTCGGCTTGCGGATGGTCAAGAAGACGGTCAACCAGGACGACCCGACCGTCTACCACCTCTTCTACGCCGACGAGCGGGGCGATCCGGGCAGCGACATCACGTTCTTCGAGTACCCGGGCGCCGCGCAGGGCCGTCCAGGTGCCGGGATGCTGCACCGCGTCGTCTGGCGGGTTGCCTCGCCCGAGGCCCTCGACTTCTGGGCCGAGCGGCTCCAGGCAGCGGGGACCGAGAGCCGCCGCGACGGCGACTCGCTGCACCTCTCCGATCCCGAAGGGCTCGACCACGAGCTGCGGGTCGTGGAGGCGAAGGACGAGCCGCTGATCGCGGACCACCCGGAGATCCCCCGCGAGCTGGCGCTGCAGGGCTTCGAGGCCGTGCACGCGTACGCGTCCGCGCCGGAACAGAGCCGGAGGTTTCTCGAGGAGGGACTCGGGTTCGGGCCAAAGGGCGAGGCGAGCTGGGAGGTGCGCGGCGACCAGCGCGGCGGCTTCTACGTCTTCGACGAGCCTCCGGCGGAGCGCGGAATCCCCGGTGCAGGCACGATCCACCACGTTGCCTGGTCCTCGCCCATGGAGGAGCACGAGGCCTGGCAACAGCGCGTGGCGCAAACCGGCGCACACCCGACGCCCGTGATCGACCGCTTCTACTTCAAGTCGATCTACTTCCGGGAGCCGAGCGGCGTGCTGTTCGAGATCGCGACGATCGGGCCGGGCTTCACCGCCGACGAGCCGCTGGAATCACTGGGCGAGAAGCTCTCGCTGCCGCCTGACTACGAGCACCTGCGCGACAGGCTCGAGCCGGTGCTCACACCTCTGCCCGACCCGCGGCCGGCAAAGGTCTCGTGATCATCGAGTACCGCACGCGTCCCGCGGCGGGCGAGCCCGAAAGCGCGCTTGTTCTCTTCCACGGACGCGGCGCGGACGAGAACGACCTTTTTCCGCTGCTCGACATGCTCGATCCCGGCCAGAAGCTACTCGGGCTGACGCCGCGCGCGCCTCTCATGCTCCCGCCCGGCGGCTGCCACTGGTACGTGGTGCGAGAGGTCGGCTACCCCGATCCCGCGACGTTCGGCGAGAGCTTCAACGCCGTCTCAGAGTGGCTCGACTCGATCGGCGTCCCGCCCGAGCGAACCGTCCTCGGCGGCTTCTCGCAAGGCGCCGTCATGAGCTACGCACTCGGTCTCGACCGCTCGCGTCCGCGGCCGGCGGCGATCGTCGCCCTCAGCGGTTTCATCCCGATGGTCGAAGACTTTGACCTCGATCTCGCCCGCCCGTTGCCTCCGATCGCGATCGGGCACGGAACCCAGGACCCGGTGATCGGGGTCGGTTTCGGCCGCCAAGCGAAGGAAACGCTCGAGGCCGCCGGCACCGACGTGCTCTACCGCGAGTCTCCGCTCCCGCACACGATCGATCCGCGTTTCCTGGCGGAACTCGTACCCTGGCTTCAGGCCGCACTGGCAGTGCCGAGCCCGCGTCCTTGAAACAGGGAACCCCAAGTGCTATATCGAACGTTGGCGAGTGATTGCTCCGAGGACGAATCGAATGGCACGCTGGGTGTCGATGGCGATCTTGAGCCGTCACGCGGGGGAAGCGCGGCGGGTGTGACTCACTGACCACGCTAGCGCGCCTCGGCCCGCGCGCGGTACCCGCGCCGGGCGCGGAAGTCCGCGATCCAGGCAGTCGCACGCAGGCCGAGCCAGACCGGCGTGAGCAACACGTAGAAGACAAAGAGCGCAGGCACGAGGATCGCGATCCACGTCGCCCAGCGCCACAGCGGGACAGGGGGCTTCGGCTTCACGCCGGCGCCGGTGCCCCGGACTCGGCGCGTCGCCGCTCGATCAGGCGAATGACGCGCGCGGCGGTCTCTTCGATCGACAGCTCGGAGATGTCGACCACCGGGCAGCCGAGCCGCCGGTGGAGGGTCTCCGCCTGCTCGAGCTCGTCGTAGATCTCCACGAGCTCCGAGTAGGACCGGTTGTTGCCGCCCATGCGACGGGCGCGCTGCTGCCGGATCTCCGCGAGGCGCCCTGCCTCGATCGTCAGGCCCACGACCTTGGTCGAGTCGATGTCGAAGAGCGCGGAAGGCGGGTCGATTCCCTTCACGATCGGCACGTTCGCGGTCTTGTAGCCGAGGTAGCCGAGGTACATCGAGAGGGGGGTCTTGGAGGTGCGGGAAACGCCGACGAGCACGACGTCCGCTTCGTCGAGGCCCTGTCCGAGCCCGTCGTCGTAGCGCACGGCGAATTCGATCGCCGCGATGCGCTTGAAGTACGTCTGGTCGAGCGGCGGGCGGGCGCCCGGGGTCATCCGGGCCGCCATGCCGGAGACCTTCGCGACGGCTTCGATCGGCTGGCCGAGCAGGTCGCAGTAGTGCAGCTTGGCGCGGCGGCAGAGGGCGCGCATCTCGTTCCGCATCTCCTGGTCGACCAGCGTGTAGACGACCACGGCAGGGCGGTGCTTCGCCCGTTCGACCGCCAGCCGGAGGTCGTCGAGGGTCTCCACGCTCGGATGACGGATCTCTTCGAACTCCTGCTCGGGGAACTGCGCCTCGAGCGCGTGGACGAGCCGGGTCGCAGTCTCCCCCGTCGAGTCGGAGACCACATGCAGCTCGACCGGATTCGTCGTCATCGGGCGGGAAAGGGTACCGCTTCACCTCCGCGTGGATGGTCTACGGCCCGACTCTTGGGGACACGTCTCCGCCACTGTCCGCTAGGGACGGTTCGGGTGTCAGGAACCAAAGCGAACCACCGGCGACGTTGGCGGAAACGGCTCCCGTAGAGGGTTCCCGCCAAATGTGAAGTTGTCTGACACCGTCACGGAACTGTCACGAGGGTGTGTCGAAAGTGTGACCTCGCGGGGTTAGCGAGGGATCTGCGAGAAGTCGCCGAGCTGGCCGAGCGTGTCCCGGATGTCGAGCAGGAGGCGGAGCCGGTTCGCGCGCACGGCGGAGTCCTCCGCCATCACGAGCACCTCGTCGAAGAAGCGCTCAACGAGCGGCGCCAGCTGCGCGGCCGACTCGAGCGCGGCGCGCACGTCGCCCCCACCGTTGATCGACACCTTTGCGAGCGCTTCGGCGAGCTCGCGCTCGGCGTCCTCCTGCAGCAGAGCCTGGTCGAGCTGCGGCGCGGCCTCTTGCTCCGCTTTGCCGGCGAGCCGATGGGCGCGGTCGTACGCGGTGTAGACACCGTCGAACTCGTCCGACTCACGTTCGGCATAGAGCTCCTCGGCTACGCGCGCAACACCGCCAAGGTCTGGCACGGCCGACGCGCGCGCCGCCCGGATGTACTCCACCGGGAGATCGAGCAGCGACTCGAGCCGTTCTTCGACGAACTCGCCCAGCTCACCGTCGAGCTCGGCGCGGTCGATCGTGAGGCCGCCCTCGAGCGCGAGCCGGAGCAGGCCGATCGCCGCTCGCCTGAGGCCGTAGGGATCGCGGGAGCCGGTTGGCTTGTGCCCGAGCGAAAACGAGAGGTTGAGCCTGTCGAGCTTGTCGGCGGCGGCAAGCACCTTGCCGGCCTCGGTCTCCGGCAGCGGGCCTCCAGCCGAGTCGGGCAGGTACTGCTCCTCGACCGCCTTGGCCACCGCCTCGGGATAGCCGGCGAGGCGTGCGTACTCCGCGCCGATGTAGCCCTCGAGGTCGGGGAACTCGCGCACGAGCTCGCTCGCCTGGTCGGCCTTGGCAAGACGCCCCGCCTGGACGGATGCCTCGCCGCCACCCAGTTTCTCGATCAGCTTCACGAGGCGCTCGGTCTGGTCCGCGTACGAGCCGCCGCCGGCGAAGAGGGTGATCGCGCCCAGCTGCTGCGCCAACGCGTCGATCCCGTGCTGGACATCGCGCTCGAACGTGAAGGAGGCGTCCTCGAGGCGGCCTTCGAGCACCTGCTCGTTGCCGGCCCGCACCGTTTCGGGGTCGCCACCGTTCGCCACGAACGCGAAGCGTGCGCCGCCGAGCGGGAAGTAGCGCTGATGCGACTGCATCGCGGTCACGATCACGCGCTCCGGCAGGGTGAGGAACCGCCCGTCGAAGGAGCCTTCGAGGACGATCACCTTCTCGACGAGGTGGACGACCTCCTCGAGCTTGCCGCCCGGGTCGCTCCAACCGCCGATCGCGTCGAGGCCTGCGACGATCTGGCGGCGCCGTTCGTCGGCGACAGGCTCGACGTCGGCCGCTCTCAGCGTGTCGGCGTACTCGACCGCGCTGGAGATCTCCACCGCTCCGTGCGTGAAGCGATGGCCGTAGCTCGTCTCACCGAGGATCGTCTCGCCATCGAGCTTGACGAGGACCCAACGCACCGGGCGGGCGAAGCGGACGCCGCTGTCGTCCCAGCGCATCGACTTCCCGAAGCCGATCGAGCGCACAAGTCGGTCGATCTGCTCCGGCAGCACGTCGCGTACGCCCTTCCCCGGGCGAGTGAAGCCGAGGAAGCCGCCGCGCTCTTCCAGGTCATCGACGGAGATGCCGTGCTTTTTGGCGAAGCCCGAGCCGGCCTGCTCACGGAGCTTCTCCGGTGGGCCCTGCACCCACTCGTCCGGCGTCCGCTCGGGGACGTCGTCGACGAGAAAGCCGAGCCGCCGCAGGCCGATGTAGAGCTGCGACGGCTCCGCGCCGATATGTGCGCGGCAGAGCTCCGGGAGCTGTGCCTCGGCCTCGCGACACGCGGCGGCGGGAAGCTCCTCGCAGCCGATCTCAAGCAGCAGCGCGGGCATCCGGCTCCGGCTCTTGTTGCTGCTCGAGCTCGAGGTACAGCTGTGCGACGGCGCGCGAGAGCGTCCGCACGCGGCCGATGTAGGCCGCCCGCTCGGTGACGGCCACGGCGCCGCGGGCGTCGAGGAGGTTGAACGTATGCGAGCACTTCAGTACCTGGTCGTAGGCGGGCAGCGGCAGGCGGCGCTCGATCAGCAACCGGCACTCGGCCTCGTGCTCGTCGAAGCGGCGGGTCAGGACGTCGACGGGCGCGAGCTCGAAGTTGTACGTCGACCATTCGCGCTCGCTCTCGCGATAGACGTCGCCCCAGGTGATTCCCGGCGCCCACTCGAGCTCGAAGGCCGTCCGCTTGCCCTGGATGAACATCGCGAGGCGTTCGAGGCCGTACGTGATCTCAGCGGGAACGAGCTCGACGTCAAGCCCCCCGAGCTGCTGGAAGTACGTCCACTGGGTGATCTCCATCCCGTCGCACCAGACCTCCCAGCCGAGGCCCCAGGCCCCGAGCGTGGGCTGCTCCCAGTCGTCTTCGACGAGCCGGATATCGTGCCGCTTCAGGTCGATGCCGATCGCCTCGAGCGAAGCGAAGTAGAGGTCGAGCACGCCCGCCGGCGCCGGCTTGATCACGACCTGGTACTGGAAGTAGTGCTGGAAGCGATACGGGTTCTCGCCGTAACGCCCGTCGGTCGGGCGAATCACCGGCTCCACGTACGCGGTCTGCCACGGCTTCGGTCCCAGACTGCGGAGAAAGGTGGCCGGATTCATCGTTCCTGCGGCGAGCTCGGTGTGGTACGGCTGCATCAGAACGCAGCCGTAGTCGGCCCAGTAGTCCTCGAGCGCGCGGATCATCTCCTGGTAGTTCACGGGGCCAGGAGTGTCGCATTTGCGCGCGCTGGTACCTGACTCGAGCGGCGGCGCTCCGCTACGCGCTCAGTGTGCGCAGCCGGAAGCCGCCGTGATACTCGTACGACGCGGCGATCACCGTCAGCGCGTCGCGCGCGGCGCGGCCGGCGATCCCTGTGTCGCCCGCCTCCGCAAGTGGTCTGCGCAAGAGCGCCTCGATCCCGCGCAGGCCATCGGGGCTGAGTGGGAGCGATCCTGCACCGCAGTCCCGGCAGACGGCGCCACCCGCCTGCGGCGAATAGCCGGCCAGACCCGTTTCGGCCCCGCACTCGGCGCAACTGGTCAGGTGCGGGAGGTAGCCGGAGAGCCACAGGAGCTTGAGCTGAAACGAGAGCACCAGCGGATCAAGCTTGCTCTGCTCGCCGTTCGTCAGCTCTGCCGGGCGCTCGTCGAGGAGCTGCAGAAAACGGGTCAGCGCCCGGAACGCACGGGGGTTCGCCTCCTGCTCGGTGAAGAGCCGCAGCATCGCCTCGAGCCCGACGAGGCCGACGCCGAGGCGGTACGGGTCTTCCCGTGCAGCTCGGTGCGACCGCAGCAGCTCGGCGCCCGTAACCGTGTGGAGCTCCCCGCTGCCGTGGTGGAGCATCAGCTCGACATGGCTCAACGGCTCGAGCCGGGCTCCGAAACGAGACTTCGTCTTCCGGACCCCTTTCGCGACGGCCCCGATGCGGCCACGGTCGAGCGTGTACAGGTGCAGGACACGGTCGGCCTCGCCGAAACGGAACGAGCGCAGGACGACAGCCTCGGTCTTGTAGGTGCGCCCGGCCACTCTGGACAAGTGTAGATCTGGCCTAGGCGGGAATCGCGAGCGGGGGCTTCCTCGTTTCAACGAGTAATGGCGAAAGTCGAGCTGTATACGACGAACTGGTGCGGCTACTGCGTGCGCGCCAAGGCGCTGCTCGACGGGAAGAACATCGAGTACGAGGAGATCGACCTGGACGACGACCCGCACTTCCGCCAGAAGCTGCTCAGCCTGACCGGCGGTTGGACCGTGCCCCAGATCCTGATCGACGGCCGGCCGATCGGCGGCTACACCGAGTTGTGGCGCCTCGACCGCAGCGGGCAGTTGGACGAGCAGCTAGCCGCCTGAGGCACCGGCCCCTGTCTAACGCCGCTGGCAGGACGGGCAGTACGACGTGCCGCGGCCGCCGGCGTGGATCTTCTCGATCGGTGTCCCGCAGCGTTCGCACGGCTTGCCGGAGCGGCCGTAGACCATGAACGCGTCCTGCATCCGGCCGGGGCTGCCGTCCGGCGTTCGGTAGTCCCGAAGTGTGGCTCCTTGACGCTCGATGCCCGTCTTGAGGGTCCGGCGAATGCCTCGATGGAGCGCTTCGATCTCCCTCTCGTCCAGCTCCTGGGCGGGCCGGAGCGGGTGGATGCCTGCGTGCCAGAGCGCCTCGTCGACGTAGATGTTCCCCAGGCCGGCCAGTGTCCGCTGGTCGAGCAGAGCAGCCTTGATCGGTGCGCGTCGTTTCGCGAGCCGGTCGGCCAGGGCCCGTGCCGTGAACGTTCGGCCGAGAGGCTCGCTGCCGAGACGCTCGGCGAGATACGGGTCGACCTCTTCCGGATCGAGTAGGAGCCACGTGCCGAAGCGACGGACGTCTCGATACGTGACGTCCGACCCGTCGTCTAACTTGACAACAGCGCGCTGGTGCGGGTCGTCGGCCACGGCCCCGTTCCGGCGGTGCGCAAGGCTCCCCGTCATCCGGAGGTGAACCAGGAGAACCCGACCGCTTTCGAACCGAAAAATCAGATACTTGCCGCGCCGAGCGAGCTCGGCGACGCGTTCACCCTCGAGCTGCGCAGCGACTGCTGCCGGGTCGAAGGGACGTGTCAGGCGCGAATCGAGAATCTCCACCCGGTCGAACCGCCGCCCGACCACGTGGGGCTTGAGCCGCACGCGTACGGTCTCCACCTCGGGCAATTCCGGCATCTGCCCAGCGTACGCTGCTCGACTACGCCCGCGACCGGCGATCCGCGTCAGCGGACGACGCCGAGGACCAGCGCCTGATCCGCGGGCGCGTCGTCACCGAGCACGTAGGCCGCGCGGACCTGCTCACTCGCCCGGAACGCAGCGTCCGCGTCCCGCGCGTGGATCTCCGCGAGCTTCTCGCCGGCATCGACTCGGTCACCGCGCTTCTTCGTGAGGACGATACCGGCGGCATGGTCGATCGTGTCGCTCTTGACGCGCCGACCGGCGCCGAGCTCGACCGCAGCCAGGCCGACCTCGAGGGCGCTGAGCCGCTCGACGAAACCCGAGCCATCGGACTGAACGTCGACCACGGTGGCGGCCGCGGGGAGAGAGCCCTCGTCCGGGTCGCCGCCCTGCGCCCTGATCCAGCGCTCGTAGGCCGCGGTCGCCGAGCCGTCGGCGACGGCCGCTTCGGCGCGGGCGCGCGCTGCGGCAGCGTCGAGCCGGAGATCCGACAGCGTGAGCACGTGCGCCGAAGCAGTCAGAACGAGCTCCGTGAAATCGGGCGGGCCCTCGCCGCGGATCGTCGCGACCGCCTCTCGGACCTCGAGCGCGTTCCCGACGGCGTACCCGAGCGGCTGATCCATGTCGGTGACGAGGCAAATCACCTCGCGCCCGGCGCGGCGACCGAGCTCGACCATCGCTTCCGCCAGCGCCTCCGCGTCCGGCTGCGACTTCATGAACGCGCCGTCCCCGACCTTCACGTCGAGCACGATCGCGTCGGCTCCCGCAGCGATCTTCTTGGACATGACGCTGGCCGCGATCAGCGACTGGTTGTCGACCGTCGCGGTGACGTCGCGCAGGGCGTAGAGCTTCTGGTCGGCAGGAACGAGATCGCCGGTCGCGCCGATGATCGCGAGGCCCACCTCACGCACCTGCTGGATGAACTCGTCGATCGAGAGCTCGACTCGGAAGCCGGGGATGGACTCGAGCTTGTCCAGGGTGCCGCCCGTATGGCCTAGGCCTCGCCCGCTCATCTTGCCGAACGGAACTCCGCAAGCGGCCACGATCGGACCGACCGCCAACGAGGTCTTGTCTCCAACTCCGCCGGTCGAGTGCTTGTCGACGACCTTGCGTCCGAGTGCGCCGTGGAGGTCGATCGTCTCCCCGCTCTCGATCATCGCCGCGGTCAGCGCGTGCGTCTCGGGGCTCGACAGCCCGCGGAAGTAGACGGCCATGCAGAAGGCGGCGAGCTGGTAGTCGGGAACCTCGTCGCGCGCGTAGCCGAGGATCAACTCGGAGATCTCCTCCGCGGACAGCTCCTCGCCGTCGCGCTTCCGGCGAATCAGCTCGGGGACGCGGGTCACGTCTTGTCGGCGCGCTTCGCCAGCCGATCCTCGGAGGCGTACTCGGCCGCGACCACCGCTGGGTCGTCGAGCCTCATTGCTCGAGGAACGATGTGCCGGGGAGCTTCCGGCCCGGCGCCTTCCCCCCGAGCCAGGCATTGACGGTCGCGCCGACGTCCGCGAACTCCCCTTCATGGATCCTTCCGGCGGCGTTTTTCCCCTCGACGTACGCCAGCAACATGGCGTGCTCGCGTGAATGGTCGGTCGACGGCGTCGTGGGGTCACAGCCGTGGTCCGAGGTCAGGACCAGCAGGTCCCCGCTCCGGAGCGCGTCGAGCAGGTCGGGCAACCGCCGGTCGAAGTCCTGCAGGCAGCGGTGGAAGTTGACGGGATCGTTGCGGTGCCCCCAGAGCATGTCCGTCTCGACGAGGTTGGCGAAGACGAAGCCGTCGTCGAGCTCCTTCAGCAGCGTCTCGATCTGCTGAATCCCGTCGAGGTTCGATTTGGTCGGGTGCGATTCGTCGACGTCGCAGCCGGCGAAGATGTCCGAGATCTTCCCCACGCCGTGGATCGCCTTGCCGCCCTCGCGCACGAGGGTGAGGTAGTTCGGCCGCTTCGGCTCGAGCGAGAAGTCGTGGCGGTTCGGCGTCCGCTCGTAGTTGCCCGGCTCTCCGATGAACGGCCGGGCGATCACGCGCCCGACGGCGTGCTTGCCGTTCAGGATCTCACGCGCGATCTTCGACCCCGCGTACAGCTCCTCGAGCGGAATCGTGTCCTCGTGCGCCGCGATCTGGAAGACCGAGTCCGCCGACGTGTAGACGATCCACTTGCCGGTTTGCTGATGCTCCTCACCGAGCTCCTGGATGATCTCGGTGCCCGACGCGGGCTTGTTGCCGAGCACGCCGCGACCCGTCCGGTGCATGAACGGATCGATCACGTCATGCGGAAAGCCGTGCGCGTAGGTCGGGAACGGCTGCTCGGTGACGATGCCCATCAGCTCCCAGTGCCCCGCGGTCGTGTCCTTGCCCTGCGAGCGCTCGACGAGCCGGCCGGCGACCGCCGGCGCGCCCGGTTGGGGCGGGCACCCTTCGAGCGGTTCGATGTTCCCCAGCCCGAGCGCCTCGAGATTGGGCAGGTCGAGGCCACCGACCGCCCGACCGACGTTGCCGAGCGTGTCCGAGCCCTCGTCTCCGTACTCGGCCGCGTCCGGCAGCGCTCCCGCGCCGACGGCATCCAGCACGATCACGCACGCGCGGGCCACGCGGCTATTCTAGGTCGGTCGTGAACACCGTTCTCGGGCTCTTCGGCCTCGTCGTCTTCATCGTCTGCGTGATCGCGCTCGCTGCGGCGGCCACGTGGCTCGTCGTGAAGATCAGCCCGAACCCGGCCGACCGCAAGCCCAAGCCGACGACGACCGACGCCTAGACCGGGGAAAGCGGCAAGACTTCCTCGAGCGGGACGTACTCGAGCCCGTGCGCTTCGGCCACGGCTTCGTACGTGATCTTCCCGCGCAGCACGTTCACGCCGCGGGCGAGCGCGGGGTCGCGCGCGACGGCCTCCGCCAGCCCATAGTCGGCGATCTCCTCCGCGTACGGAAGGGTCGCGTTCGTGAGCGCCTTCGTCGAGGTGATCGGCACCGCGCCCGGCATGTTCGCGACGCAGTAGTGCGTGACGCCGTCGACCTCGTACACCGGGTCCGAGTGCGTCGTCGGATGCGAGGTCTCGGCGCAGCCGCCCTGGTCGATCGCCACGTCGCAGAAAACGGCGCCGTCCTTCATCTCGCGAACCATCTCTCTCGTCAGAAGCTTGGGCGCCAGGGCGCCGGGAATCAGCACGGCTCCGATCACAAGGTCCGCCTCGCGCGCCGATTCCTCGATCTGCAGGCTCGACGACATCAGCAGCGAGACCCGCCCGGACATCACCTCCTCGAGGTGCCGCATCCGGTCGATCGAGCGGTCGAGGATCGTCACCTGGGCCCCCAGCCCCAGCGCGATCACGGCGGCGTTGTAGCCGACCATGCCGCCACCGATGATCACGACCTTCCCGGGAGCGACGCCCGCCACACCGCCGAGGAGCAGCCCTCGCCCGCCGTACGGACGCTCGAGGTAGTGCGCCCCCGCCTGTGCAGCGAGCCGGCCGGCGATCTCGCTCATCGGCGCCAGCAGCGGCAGCTTGTGATCGTCCGTCTCCACGGTCTCGTACGCGACCGCCGTGATCCCGCTCTCCATCAGGGCCCGCGTCAGTGCCTCGTCCGCGGCGATGTGCAGGTACGTGAAGAGCACGAGATCCTCGCGCAGCCGCCGGTACTCCGGCTCGATCGGCTCCTTGACCTTCAGTAGCAGCTCGGACCCCTCCCAGACCTCGTCCACCGAGACGAGACGCGCTCCCACTGCTCCGTACGCCCCGTCCGCGAACGCGCTGCCCTCCCCCGCACCCGACTCCACGAGCACCTCGTGGCCGCGCTGGATCAGCTCGCGCGCGCCGGCCGGTGTCAGCGCGACCCGGTACTCGTCCGGCTTGATTTCCCTGGCGACACCGACCTTCATGCGGGGCGAACCCTACCGACCACGTAGATACAGAAGCAGCCCCGCAAGCGTCTTCGCGTCCTCGATTTCCTCCAGTAGCCCAGCCAGATCGCCCGCCGGCACACGGACGAGCTCGATCTCCTCGTCGCCGGCGGGATGCTGCTCGCCAAGCTCGAGGTTCTCGGCGAAGAAGACGGTCATCCGCTCGTTGCAGAAGCCCGGTGAGGTGTAGAAGGCGGCCGCCTCTCGCCAGTCACCACCGCTCAGGCCCGCCTCCTCGGCGAGCTCGCGCTTGGCCGTCTCGATCGGCTCTTCGTTCGCTTCGATCGTCCCTGCGGGGAGCTCGAGCAGCACCTTGCGGGCGGGCTCGCGCAGCTGGCGGACGAGGGTGACGTACCCCTCTCGATCGACGGCGACGATCGCTACCGCCCCGGG
The DNA here is from genome assembly GCA_030854475.1 of Actinomycetota bacterium. Classification (GTDB taxonomy): domain Bacteria; phylum Actinomycetota; class Thermoleophilia; order Gaiellales; family Gaiellaceae; genus JALYTD01. The sequence continues at coordinate 1,281 of JALYTD010000017.1, read as the reverse complement.
GTGCTCGACGATCTCCCGCTCGCGCTCGCCCCAGCGCTCGACCGCGACCTTGATCTGCTTGCCGTCGAACGCGATGCGGGACGAGTCGGGCTGCATCAGGCGGCGTCGAGGGCAGCGTCGGTCAGAGCGAGCGTCACGTCCACCATCCGCTCGAGGTCGACGACGGCGATCTCCTCGTCCGGGGTGTGGATGTTCGCCATCCCGTTCGCGAGGTTCAGGCACTGCAGCCCGCGCTCGTTGAACACGTTGGCGTCGGCCCCACCCCCGCTCAATCCGTAGTGCGGCTCGAAGCCGGTGCGTTCCAGCGCCTGGGCGGCGAGCCGCACGGGCAGCTCATCCCGCCGGAACAGGTATCCGCGCGCCGCCCGCTCGACGCTCGTCTCGACGTCGCACTCGGAAACGCCCGCCGCAAAGGTGACCGTGTCGAGCATTTCCTGCACGAGCTCGTTCAGCTTCTGCTCGTCATGGCAGCGCGCCTCCGCGGCGAACCAGCACCGGTCGGGGATGATGTTCCTGGCCGTCCCACCTGCGATCTGGCCGACATTCGCGGTCGTCTCATCGTCGATTCGCCCGAGCCGGAGGTCGGCGATCGCCCTCGCGGCCGCCACGATCGCGGAGCGCCCCTCCTCGGGGTACATGCCGGAGTGGGCCGCGCGGCCGCGGAACTCGACCGTGACCTTCCGCTGGAACGGCGCCCCCAGGATCACGTCCCCGATCGGCCCAGCGTGGTCATAGACGTATCCCACCCGGGAGGCCAACCGCTCGTGATCGAAGGCCTCGGCGCCGCGCAGTCCGACTTCTTCCTTCGGCGTGAACAGCAGCTCGATGCCGGCATGCGGGCGTCCTTCGGCAACGACGCGGCGAGCGGCCTCGAGCATGACGGCCACGGCGGCCTTGTTGTCGGCGCCGAGGATCGTCCCGCCGGCGTTGCGAACGACGCCTTCGCTCAGCACGGGCTCGATCGGCCCTTCCGGGGGCACCGTGTCGAGGTGCGCGCAGAAGAACAGCGGCACACCGCCGCCGTTCGTAGCCGGTATCCGGCAGAGGAGATTCCCGATCGACGACTCGATGCGCGCTCCCGCATCGTCCTCGTCCACTTCGAGCGCGAGGTCGCGCAAGTACGCGATCACACGGTCGGCGACCGCGCGCTCCTCGCCCGAGGGGCTCGGCACCGCCGCAAGCTCCGTAAAGAGGGCCGCGACGTCGGGCAACTCAGCGGAAGACACGCGGCGATCTTAGAGGGGCGGGGCTAGGACGCCGAGACGGCGGCTTGCCTGGAGC
>JALYTD010000009.1 GCA_030854475.1 Actinomycetota bacterium | reverse complement strand
GCGCCTACCCGAGGCCGAGAAGTACCTCAAGTATCGGGTGCGCCTGATGGTCGAGCGGAGCCCCGACCGCCAGGACGCGTTCGCCCTCGTGCGCGACTTCCTCCGCGGCTTCGAGGAATCGCCCGACCGGCATGACGCGCTTCAGTTCGCCGCCGACCGTCTGGCGCTGACCCCCGAGATGCAGTCCAGCGTCTCTGCGAGCGCGGCCACGATCACGGCCTCGCTGTCGCCGAAGCTGCTCGAAGCAGGCGAGCGCCTGGAGCGCGACGCCTTGGCCGGCTGCGCCACCTGCCCCGCAGCGATGCCATTGCTCGCCGAGCTCTCGCCCGAGCACTTCGACCTGGAGCTCCACCGCCGGGCCCAGGACCACCTCGTCCACGGCACGGAGCCCGACCGCGAGCTGACCCCCCTGGTCGCCGAGCTCAACGCCCGCGCGGAAGCCGAGGGCATTGACGAGGAAACGACCAAGGAGCTACTGCTGCGCCTGCGCGAGCGGCAGCTCCGGCGCCAGCTGGCGCGGGCGGAAGGAGAGCAGCTCGGCGAGCTCCAGGAGGCGCTGAAACGAGTGCGCACCGCGGCCGACGAGTTGGCCTGGGCGGACGCCGCCGAAACGTAAACGCGGCGGCCTCGCCGCTACAATTCGCCCCTGCCGAGCACCGTTCCCCGGTAGCTCAATTGGCAGAGCATCCGGCTGTTAACCGGAGGGTTGTTGGTTCGAGTCCAACCCGGGGAGTCAAAAAGAACCTGCAAAGAGGCTATTTATGTTCGGGCGTAGGTAGGCCGACAGCCGAATTTGTACCGGTTTTTGTACCGGATGTCCTCAGCGCAGGGACAAAAAATGACCGTTCTTGGAGAAGCGCATGACCGACTGGATCGCACCCAGGAGGTCGGAGGGCCGAATAGCATCAAGCGGAGCTGCCTCACGTGACTATTGACACACCCTCGATCTTTTCGGCCGTCCAGCCGCGTCAGGACGTGCTCGAAGGAATCCTCAGCGACGCGATCTTCGCGGCGAGCCTTGACGAGGTCGTCTTTGGCAAGGCGCCTGCTGTCTACGGCTGCCTTCTCGTCCGGAAGGACATCGGCGATCACGCGCCCGATCCCGACTGTTTTCGCCACCGACGTCGCGGTCGCGCTGTTGTCGCCAGTGAGGAGGACGGGCGCCAGCCCCAGCGCCTCAAGCTCACGAACGGCCTGCCAGCTTGATCTCTTCGGACGATCGGAGACAGCCAGCAGGCCGCCTACCGCGCCGTCGATTCCGACCACAACGACCGTGCGCCCTTCGTGCTCGAGCTCGGCCTTCGCCTGCTCAAGCTCAGGCCCTAGTTGGAAGCCCCGTTCGGCGACGAATGCTGGTCGGCCGGCGACAACCGCGCGACCGTCGACGATTGCCTCGACGCCAAGCCCGGCGCGATTCTTGAACGATTCGACCGACGCGAGCTCACCGAGCTCCTCCCGCGCACGCTCCGCGATCGCGCGTGCGATCGGATGCTCGCTTGCATCCTCCGCCGCGCCCGCGAACTTGAGCAGCTCGCGCCGCTCCATCCCGCTCATTGGAATGACCTCGACCAGGGACATGCGTCCCTCTGTCACCGTCCCGGTCTTGTCCAGAACGACAGTCGTGATCTGACGCGTGCGCTCCAGGATCTCCGGTCCCTTGATCAGGATCCCGAGCTGAGCGCCGCGACCGGTCCCGACCATCAAGGCCGTCGGTGTCGCCAGTCCTAGCGAGCAGGGGCAGGCGATGATCAGCACGGCCACCGCAGCCGTGAAGGCGGCGCCGGCGTCGCCCGTGACGAGCAGCCAGCCGCCCAGTGTCGCCAGCGCAAGCAGAGCGACAGCGGGCACGAAGACCGCGGCGACGCGGTCGACCAGCCGTTGCACAGGTGCCTTCCCGGCCTGCGCCTCGGCAACCAGGCGCGCGATCTGGCCGAGCGCGGTATCAGCACCGACCTTCGTTGCGCGCACGATCAGGCGGCCGAAGTCGTTGATCGTCGCACCCGCGACCTCTGAGCCCGGCCCGACCTCAACCGGGACCGGCTCGCCGGTCAGCATCGACTGGTCGACGGCCGATACTCCCTCAACCACGAGCCCGTCGGTGGCGATTTTCTCACCAGGTCGGACGACGAAGAGATCATCGACCGCGAGCTGGTCGATCGCTACCACGACCTCGTGACCGTCGCGAAGGACGCTCGCTTCTTTCACGCCCAGCTCGAGCAGGGCACGGATCGCAGCTCCCGAGCGCCGGCGTGCCCGCGCCTCGAAGAAACGGCCGAGCAGGATCAGTGTCGTGATCACTGCGCCGACCTCGAAAAAGGTGTCGGCTTTGGAGCCGCTGAGCAGGATGACGGCCGACCAGCCCCAGGCAGCGAGCGTGCCGAGCGAGATCAACGTGTCCATCGTCGCCAGGCCATGACGCAGGTTGAGAACGGCGGCGCGGTGGAAGCGCCAGCCGCACCAGAGCACAACAAGGGTGGCAAGTGCGAAGGACAGCCACTTCCAGCCGGAGAACTGAAGCGGCGAGAGCATCGCCAGCAGGACGACGGGGATGGTCAGCGCTGCCGCGACGACAACGCGCCGCCGCAACGAGCGCACCTGGTCCTCACGCTCATGGGTGGCGGGGCGCGCCGCGCTGTATCCGAGCGACTCAACTGAGGCGACCATGTCAGTGAACTCAACCTGCGCCGGGTCGTAGCGAACGCTCGCCTGCTCGGTGGCGTAGTTGACGCTCGCCTGGACGCCTTCGAGGCTGTTCAGCTTCTTCTCGATCTTCGCCGCACAGGAGGCGCAGGTCATCCCATCGATCGCGAGTTCGATTCGGCTAGGGCCTGCTGGACTCGGAGAAATAACTACGTTCTTCATTCCTTTCTACTAACGTCGCCGCTGCTAGCTCTATTCGCCACGAGTCGCCGTAGCCGGCAGCGAGAGGGCCCCGGCCTCCGAGCCCGAGGAGCGCAAGGCTACGCGTACATCGTGCGCGAGATTCTTCGCCGTCAGGTCGACACCGACGTGCAGGGTCGAGACCCAAATGCCGCTGGGATCGAAGACGCGCACGTCGGCGGAGTGGATGTCGGCGCTTCCCGTCTGCGCCGCGGCGACGATGTGGAACGCGCGCCAGAGCGGACGCATCTGCGAAAGCGGTCCCTTGAGAAAGTCGAGCTCGCCGAGCGCGCGGCGCTGGCGCAAGAAGGTTCGGATGCTCGCCGGCGTGTCGTGACGAGGGTCGACGCTGAGCGCAAGTGCCGAGACATGTGATCGCTCGCGACGTGACAGAAGGCGCACCCCGTCGCCGAGGCTGCCGGCGATGATCGGGCACTTCGTCGTGCAGTGGGTGTCGATGAAGGTAACGAGCACGACGCGGCCGCGCAGCGCCCGCATGCGCACGAGCGGCCCGCGGTAGCTGCGCAAGGCGAAGGCCGGGACCTCGATCGGGCCGGGCGGTTCGCTTCCGCGGTACGGGCCGGGCGGCGGCCCGAGCGCCCCGCTTGCCGCTGAGCGATGGTCCGGGGCGTGCCGGAGGGCCAGCAGGGCGATGACCGGCCCGAAACCGAGCGCCAGCAGCGCGGCGACGATTGCGACTTTCTTCATCACTTTGCTGCTTCGATTCTTGCCACGCCCGCCTCGAGTTCGCGCGGCGAGACCTCGCCCACCGTATGGGCGAGGATGCGTCCGCGAGCGTCGAGGTAGTAGGTCTCCGGGAGTCCGGTCAGTCCGTAGTTCTCGTAGGGTTGCGGACCGCTCGCGTGCACAGACACGTAGTTGGTGTGATGGTGGCGAAGGAAGCGGCGCGCCTCGCCCGTGAAGTCCTTGACGTCGATACCGAGGAAGGCAACCGTGTTGCGGTGCGCCGCTGCAGAGGCATTCAATCGGGGTGCCTCGCGGCCGCAGGGGATGCACCAGGAGGCCCAGAAGTTGAGCACCACCGGGTGGCCGCGTAGCGCGCGGAGGCGAAGTTGGTCGCGCTGGGCGAGTGGTTGTAGAGAGGCCGACCAGGTTTCCGCGTGTCGCCAGATGACGGCGTGGCGAAAGTCCGGCGCAGTCGGCTTGTTCTGCGCGCGGACCGCCGCCACGAGGTGGGGACCGGAGCTCGACTGGATCAATCGCTGCACGAGCAGGCCGAGCAGGCCTCCAACGAAGACCAGGGTCCCTACTTGAATCGCAAGTCCCAGCGGCGAGCGCCTCTGTTTTCGCTCGCGCGGCGGGTCCTGCTGCGACTCAGTCATCCCGGCCCTCGGTTTTCTCCTCAGCGCGTCGACGCTTGCGATCCGCACCGTGACCGCCACGCATCACGAGCATCATCAGCATCATTCCGACGGGGCAGGCAAGGGCACAGACGAGCAAGATCAGGCTCGCGCTCATGCGACCACCGTCCAGGTCTTGCCGGAATCATCGCTTCGGTAGAGGTGTTGATCAAAGCCGACGACATAGGCGATTCGGGGATCGCTCGGTGCCCAGGCGACCGGCCCGGCGCCAGAGCTGAGATTCTCGACGCGCCGCCACGAGCGGCCACCGTTGGTCGAGAGGAAGATCCCAGCTCCAGCGGCGAGGATGCGGCGCGGATCCCTCGGCTGAACGGCGATTCCCATTATTTGCGAGCCGAGCATGCGCGTCCAGGTCGTGCCTCCGTTCGCGCTCGCGACAAGACCGTGCTGCATGTCCGCCGCAAACACGGTTCCGCTCGGCGTCACGGCAATACCCATGACCGCCGGCCCGACCGCGGTCGAGACCGACGCAAACGACTGCCCGCCATCTGTTGAGCGGTAGAGACCCTGTCCCGCGATCGCGGCGTAGAGCAGGTTCGGGCGCTGCGGGTGCACTCCGAACCCGTGCACGTCGAGGCTGGGCAGTCCGGCAGGCTGAACATCGCTCCAGGTGCTGCCACCGTCGCTGCTCTTCTTAAGCACGTTGTGGCCTGCCAGCCACAGCGTCGCTTGCTTGGTGCGCACGAGATTCATCGCGTCTGAGCTTGCCAGGCCGGCCGCCTTCCAGTTACGGCCGCCATCCTTCGAGCGGTAGAGCCCGTAATGGGTGCCGAGCGTGAGTTGCTTCGGGTTCGTTGGTGAGACGAGCAGGGAGTGGTAGTCGGGCGTATTCGGCAGCCCGCCTGAGCTCGATGGCTGCTTCGCCTTGCCTCCACCGGTAGCGAGCATTACGGCCAGTGCAGCGGCAGCGACCAGGCCGAGCCCTCCCGCGGCGGCCAGGCCGAGCGACAGGGCGCGCCGGGGCGGCTGAACCTGCCCCTGGACTGCCGGCACGGGACGGGGCCGTGCCCTTCGACGCGTTTTTTTTGATGGCACGGTTTGTGGTCCTCCTTGAGTCGGATGCGAGCAGACAGCCGAGTCTCGGCTGTCAGGTCTCAGCCGTAACTCAGAAGAGGAAGCGCTGAAAGTCTGCCGCGGTGCGAGAGTTCGGAGCCGTCCGTCGGGCGGTCAGCGCGGCGGTAGCCAACAAGACCAGCACGAGCCAGGGCCAGACATATCCGGGCGTTGGAGCTGAGATGGGAACCGCCGCCAGGGAATGTTCGAGAGCTTGGCCGCGATGGTCGGTGACGCACGCGCAGGCAAAGCCGATCATGAGCAGGCATATGAGGGCGACCAAGATGAAGACGATCAGCGGCAGACGTCGCCTGAGCACCACCATGCTCACGGTGGAAACGATAGCGCTATGCGCCTGCGCCTGGCTCGCCGTTCAATCGGTCGAAAGGCGGAGGGCATCCTGGCCGTCACGGCACCGGATAATATCTTCACGACTGTGAAGACGTTGACCGGATCTTCAGAGACTGTTACCCCACCGTCTGGATAGATTGACCGAGTCTCGAGCGACTCCAGAAAGCTCGTTCTCCTCGCCAAGCGAGCGTTGTCTGCGTTGACGCGAATTTTGTACCGGTTTTTGTACCGGTCTCAGGTAATCCAGGGTGTTCTGAGATGTCGCGAACTCGCTTAGTTATGCGGTTCCGACCTCCTCGACGGCCGTGGAAACTTTTGCCAAAACTTTTGCCCGTCTCAGCTCGTCTGGCCTGACCTCAGGCGACCTCAGCTCACGGAACAGAGCGGAATCGCGCGTTGCATGACTTGACAACAGCCGTCTCATAAGCCGGAGGTCGCAGGTCGAGGCCCTTGGGAAAGGTCACGACGCGCCGACGCGCCGCGCCAGCGGACGGAACGAGACGACTGACGCCCATCGCGCCGAGGACGAAGCCGTTCGCATCGGTGCCCTCGCTCCGCAGCGATCACCATGGTCGCTACTGGGGCAAGCTCGCACAGGAGGCACGGCAGTTCGTCGCAGCCACCGCGCTGTCGCGGCGCCCTGGAACACCGACAACACCCACACGGCTAGGTCGCGGCACTCCCGTGCGCGTGGCCGGCGACTCGTTCCGCCTCGGCCGCGATCGAGGCGAGCGAGCCCCGGACGGCCTTCTCCCAAGCGTGGGAGACGCGTCCGCCCCACCAGGCGCCGAGGCTCCACAAGTCGGTTCCGAGTTCGCCCTCCCAGGTCAGGTCGGTGCTGTCCTCGACGGCCGCGAGCAGGAACGACTCGACCACGTGCGGCACCGGTCCGCGCACGAGGCGAAAGTCGATCCGCTCGGGCCGTTGG
>JALYTD010000061.1 GCA_030854475.1 Actinomycetota bacterium | reverse complement strand
GCGGCGGCTTGGGCTTCGGCTTCGGCTTGCGCAAGCAGATCTTCAGGGCACGCCTGAGCGCTTTCACCCTCTTGAACTGCTTCTTGCGAACCGCCTTGGCGATCGCCTTCTTCAGCGCTCGGATCCTGGCCTTGGAGCAGCGCGCCTCCTGGGTGGGCGCGTACACATTGACCGTGCGGAACAACCGTGCAGAGTCGAACGCATGGGCTGCCGATTGCGTCGTCGCCTGACGCTGCGCGGCGTTAGCGCCGGTCGCCGCCGCGAGGAGCGCAACGAGCACTCCGGCGACGAGCAGACACCGACCCAGCCTCCCTATGTGAGGCCCCCCTCTCATGCAAGCCCGAGTCTGACCGAGTTTCGACCATGGTCAATAGGCCTCGTGGCCTATCTTTTTCCTGCCCACCGGCCTATTGAAAGACGAAGGGCAACCTGCTACCGCTTGCGCGCCTTCCAGATCTCCTCCGCGGGCCAGCGGCGCGCCCAGTCGGCCGAAACGTAGTCGTAGTACCCGTGATCCTCGGCCTCAGCGGGAGCCTGAAGCTCGAACAGTGCCTCGACCTCGAAGCCGTTCTCGCGCAGCAACCGGATCATCTCGCCGTGCGGGAGGTGGAAGTTGACGCCCTCGTCCTCGCCCGGCCAGTCGATCCTGTACAGGCCGAACTGGGAGCGCTCGAGCTTCTCTTCGATCGGCCCCTCGTCGGGCGCGCACAGGATCGAGATCGGCGAGTTGACGAGGAAGACGAGCTCGCCGCCGGGGCGCAGCAGACGCGAGGCCTCGGCCAACCAGAGCGCCGGGTCGCACCAGATGCTCGCTCCGAATTCCGACACCGCGAGATCGAACGACGCGTCCGGAAGCGGCACCTCCTCCGCGCTCGCCTCGATCAGCTCGAGCTCGATTCCAGTCTCCTGAGCGCAGCGCCGCGCCGTCTCGAGCTGCGCCGGCGTGACGTCGACCCCGACGACCCGCGCGCCTCGCTTCGCCAGCCAGGCGCCGAAATACGCGGTACCGCAGCCCAGCTCGATCACGTCCTTCCCGCGCACGTCGGGAAGGGCGCCCACCTCCGTCTCCGGCACCCCGAACACACCCCACGAGATCTCGTCGCGCTCCCACGCTTGCCGTGCTCGCGCGTCGGTGTACTCCTCGTTCGCCTTCGTCCAGACCTCGCGGTTGCGGACCGCGTGCTCCGGCAGCTCAGCCGAGCTCATTGCCGAACCAGAGCTCGATCTCCCGCGCCGCCGATTCGGGGGAGTCGGAGCCGTGCACGAGGTTGTCCGGCATCGCCAGCGCGAGATCGCCTCGGATCGTCCCCGGAGCGGCGTCTGTCGGGTTCGTCGCCCCCATCGTCGTCCGCACGACCGGGATCGCCGCCTCCCCCTCGAGCACGAGCGCAAGCGTGGGCCCGGAGGTGATGAACTCGACGAGCTCGCCGAAGAACGGCTTCTCCCGGTGCTCGGCATAGTGCTCCTCCGCCAGCTGCCGGTCGACGGTGAGCAGCTTCCCGGCACGGACGTCGAGGCCGCGGCGCTCGAAGCGCCCGAGGATCTCGCCCGCGAGCCGGCGCTGCACGGCGTCCGGTTTGATCAAAACGAGAGTCTGCTGGGAGGCCACGGGCGGCCCAGTTTACTCAGCGCGTCGTCGCTCCCTGCGCGAGCTCTTCTCGACCTTCTCGAGCCGCTGTTTCCGGCCCAGCTCGAGCGCGGTCGGCGTGTCGACGGGGGTCTCGCAGTAGGGGCACATCTGCCAGAGCGCATCCAACGGCGCCTTGCAGTTGGCGCACGACTGCTTCAGCTTCGTCGTGCAGACGGGGCAGACCAGGTAGGTCGGCTCGACCTGCGCGCGGCAGACGGGGCAGTGGAGATCCCGGCGCGACAGGCGCTCCTCCATCGCCTTGATCTCGAGCTCCCGCTCCCGCGCCTCCTCGAGGTACTCCGGCGGCCGCAGCAGGAGGTAGACGAGCGCGCCCAGGAAGGGCGGGATAAGCCCGAGGATCGTCGCCATGGCGACCAGCCAGGGATCCTCGATTCTCCGCCTCGCGTCCTTGTAGACCCAGACCGCGACCGCGATCCAGAACACGACCGCGAAGAAGATCAGCAGGTTGCGGACCACGTCCCACGTGCCCGACTTGAAAAAGGCAAAGAAGCCGGCCGCCAGGATCTGCATTTGGGCTGCCACGGTCACGCGCACGCTCCAATCACAGGAGAAGCTTCCCAACGATGTAGCCGGCGGCAAACGCGAGCCCGACGATCGCGGCGATCACGATCCCGGCAACCGCGAAGACGCTCAGCCGCTCGCCAAGGTGCCCCATGGTACGTCTTCCTCTCTGACGGCGAGATCGTGGAGTAGGTAGAGCGAGCCTGTGACCAGGACCGGCGGCCCGAGCTCACGGGCGCGAGCCAGCGCATCGACCGGGTCCTGCTCAGTCTCGACATGCCTGAAGTACGTTCGGGCACGCTCGGCAAGGTCCTGCGCGGCCAGGCTGCGAGGATTTGAGGACGTCGTCGCCACGAGCGCGGATCCGATCGTGGCGAGCCGGCCGAGCATTGCCTCCGCGTCCTTGTCGCGCAGGATCGACACGCACAGCGCGTAGTCATCCCCGGGCAGGCGCTGGGCTAGCCATTCCAGTCCAGAGGGGTTATGCGCGCCGGCCCAAACCTCGTCCCCGGAGAGGTCGAATCGCCCAGGCGGCGACGCGTCCACGTCACCCTCGAGCACGTGGCCGACGAACGCCTCTGCCGCGGCGCACGCGACGTCGTCCGCGGCGACGACGACGCGTCCTGCGCCGTTCGCCTGAGCAAGCCCCTCCCACTCGGGCTCACCGACGACGACCGTCGCCTCCGGGCTCACCACGGCGAGCTTCTCGCGTGCGATCTGCTCGCGGGTGTCGCCGAGCACCTCGACGTGGTCGAGGCCGACGTTCGTGAGCACGACAATCGGAGCAGCGAGCACATTCGTGGCGTCGAGCCGGCCCCCGAGACCGGCTTCCACCACGGCCACGTCCACCTCAACGTCGGCGAACTCGGCGAGCGCCGCCGCCGTCAGGACCTCGAATTGCGTGGCGCCGATGCGCTCCGCCGGCTCGTGCACGCGCTCGAGCGCCGCCTCGACGTCCGCATCCGAGCCTCCGACCTGGATCCGCTCGCTCCAACCGGCGACGTGCGGCGACGTGTAGGCCCCGGTCAGCAGGCCCTCGCGCTCGAGGAACGCGGCGATGCGGCGCGTCGCGGTCGACTTCCCATTCGTGCCGACGACGTGGATCGACGGGTAGGCGCGCTGCGGGTCGCCGAGCTCGGTGAGGAGGGCGCGGATGCGATCCAGCCCGAACTCCTCCGGCCACGGCGACAGCCCCTCGACCCACTCAGTTCGAGAGGGCATCGAGCTCCCTGCGGTAGCGGTCGAGCTTCTCGCGTTCGGCCTCGACGACCTCCGCCGGCGCGTTGGCGATGAAGCGGTCGTTGGCGAGCATCTGCTCGGCCCGTTCGACTTCCTTGCGCAGCCGATCGATCTCGGCCGCGGCGTCACCGTTCGCCTTCGACCTGTCGGGCTTCACGACGGCCTCGAAGATCTCGCGCTCCTCGTTCGACTCGAGCTTCGCGAGCACGCCGCTGCGCCGGAACGTGGTCGCGGCGGCCTGGACCGCGTCGAGCGCCCGCGGGTCGCCCAAGAAGTCCTCCGTCGGCCAGTGGGCGACGATCAGTCTCGTCTCCCGTGCGGGCAGGTTCGACCAGATCTCTTCGGTGACGTGCGGCATGACGGGGTGGAGAATCTTGAGCAGATACTCGAGCGCGGCGAGCGCAGTGGCCTGGGCGGCCTCGTCACCTTCGTACAGGCGCGGCTTGATCGCCTCCGCGTACCAGTCACAGAAGTCGTCGAACGTGAGGTGGTACAGGCGGTCGGCGGCGTGCGCAAAGTCGAAGCGGCCGAGATCCTCTTCGAAATCGATCCGGGTCTCGTGCAGGCGCGCAAGGATCCAACGCTCGACGAGCGACTGCGGCTTCGGTTCGGGGCGGGCATCGCCGGTGTTCGCGAGGATCAGCCGGCTCACGTTCCAGAGCTTGTTCGCCAGCTTGCGGCCCTCCTCGATCGCACCATAGGAGAAGGCGACGTCCTGCGTGGAGGACATCTTCAGCAGGCCGTACCGCGTCGGATCGGCTCCGTGCTGCGCGATCACGTCGCGCGGGTCGATGCCCGTGCCGAGACTCTTCGACATCCGGCGCTTGTCCGGCGCGAGGATCGTCGACGTGATGATCACGTCCTTGAACGGGATCTCCCCCATCAACTCGAGGCCGGAGAAAATCATCCTGTTCTCCCAGAGGCGGATGATCTCGCGCGCCGTGACGGAGGCATCGCCCGGGTAGAACGTCCGCAGCTCGGGCGTGTCGTCAGGCCAGCCCAGCGTGGCGAGGGGCCACAGCGCGGCCGAAAACCAGGTGTCGAGCACGTCCTCCTCGCGCCGAAGCTCGGTCGACCCGCACTCGGCGCACCGCTCGGGGTCGGTCTCCGCGACCGTGACGTGCTCGTCAGGGCAGTACCAGACGGGAATCTGGTGGCCCCACCAGAGCTGGCGCGAGATGTTCCAGTCGGGCGCCGTCTCGAGCGACTCGATCGCGAAGCGGTGCTGCGATTCGGGGTGGTAGCGCACCCGCCGCTCGCGCAGCGCATCGAGAGCCGGGCGCTTGAGCTCGTCCATCGCGCACCACCACTGGAGCGAGATCAGCGGTTCGATCCGGCTTCCGCAGCGCTCGCAGAGCGCGATCGAATGCCGGTACGACTCGCGTTTCTCGAGCAGGCCGCGCTCGCGACACCACTCCAGGATGCGCTCGCCCGCCTCTTCCTGGGTCAGGCCGGCGAGGCTCCCGGCATGCTCGTTCATGCGGCCGTCGGGGCCGATCACCATCGGCTCGGGCAGGCCGTGGTCGCGACCGATCTCGAAATCGGTCGGGTCGTGGCCGGGCGTGACCTTGAGCGCGCCGGTGCCGAAATCGGGCTGGACCCGCTCGTCCGCGATCACGGGAACGCGGCGCTCGACGTACGGCACGATCACTTCCCGGCCCACAACGCTGCGGTAGCGCTCGTCGTCGGGATGCACCGCTACCGCGACGTCCGCCAGGATCGTCGCGGGCCGCACGGTCGCGACGGTCAGGCCCTCGGCGCCGTCGGCGTCTGCGTCTGCGAAGGGGTAGCGGATGTACGAGAGCGCATCGTCGACGTCTTCGTGCACAAGCTCCAGATCGGACAGCGCCGACTCGTGGAACGGGCACCAGTTGATGATCCGGTTGTCGCGGTAGATCCAGCCGCGCTCGTGCAGATGGACGAAGAAGCGCATGACGGCGCGGACATAGCCCTCGTCCATCGTGAACCGCTCGCGCCGGTAGTCCATCGACGCGCCGAGCTGGCGGAGCTGCTGGAAGATCGTGCGGCCGGTCGTCTCCAACCACGCCCACGTTCGTTTCAGAAACTCCTCTCTGCCGATGTCCTTGCGCGTCGTTCCCTCCGCAGCGAGCTGCTTCTCGATCACCGCCTGCGTCGCAATACCTGCGTGGTCGTAACCAGGCTGGAAGAGCGTGTTGAACCCCCGCATACGGTGCCACCGGATCAGCGCGTCCTGGATGGAGCCGTTGAGCGCGTGACCCAGGTGGAGCTCCCCGGTGACGTTCGGCGGCGGAAAGCAGATCGTGTAGCTCGGGCGCGAGTCGTCAGCTTCCGCGCTGTAGAGGCCTTCCTCCTCCCACGTCTTCTGCCAGCGCGCTTCGACGCCATGCGGGTTGTACAAGGGCTCCATGGGCGAATCGTACTGGGGCGCGACGCGAACTCTGGACGGCCTCGTAGACACGACTTCGAGGCTCATCCGTGACTGAACCGGCACGTTCGAGCCCTATCCAAGCGAATCGCAGTAGGTGTACACCTACAGCACTTGAGCAGGCGCACCCAGATCACGCTGAGCGACCGCCAGCACGCGTTCCTCGTCGAGGAGTCCATCCGGAGTGGCCTCGCAATCGCAGAACTGGTGCGCCGGGCGATCGACGTCACGTACCGCCCCGGCAGCCGCCCGACCGTCCGTGGCTTCGCCCTCAGCGTCGGAGTGTGGACCAGGCCGGACGCGGCCCTCGTCGGGCGACAGCGCCTGCGTCGAATCACCGAGGTGTAGCGCGGGTCAACTTGCCGGCACGGCCGCTCGTGAGGCGGCCCGAGCCGCGGCGCGCCTATGCAGACTCTTCGGCGAGCTCTTCGGGCTCGTCGGCGGCGGCGGCGCCGGAGGTGACCAGCGTCGGCTTCTGGCCCCGCTCGATCGTTTCCTTCGTGATCGCGCACTTGACGACGTCCTGGCGTGACGGCAGCTCGAACATCACATCCAGCAACGCGGCCTCGATGATCGAGCGAAGGCCACGGGCGCCGGTCTCGCGCTCGAGCGCTTTGTCGGCGATCTCCCAGAGAGCGTCTTCCGTGAAGACAAGCTCGACGTCGTCATAGCCGAAGAAACGCTGGTACTGCTTCGTGAGCGCGTTTTTCGGCTCGGTCAAGATCTGGACGAGATCTTCCTTCTTGAGCTGGTGGACAGCCGAGACGACGGGCAGCCGGCCGATGAACTCGGGGATTAACCCGTACGAGAGCAGATCCTCAGGCATCACTTCGGTCAAGAGCTCCGACGCCTCGGTCGAGTTCTTCGAGCGGATCTCGGCACCGAAGCCGACCGCGTTGCGCCCGATGCGCTTGGCGATGATCTTGTCCAGGTCGGCGAACGCCCCGCCGCAGATGAAGAGGACGTTCGTCGTGTCGATGGACAGAAACTCCTGGTGCGGGTGCTTCCTTCCGCCCTGCGGCGGGACCGACGCAACCGTCCCCTCGAGGATCTTCAGCAGCGCCTGCTGAACGCCCTCGCCCGAGACGTCGCGCGTGATCGACGGGTTGTCCGCCTTGCGCGCGATCTTGTCCACTTCGTCGATGTAGATGATCCCCGTCTCGGCCTTCTTGATGTCGAAGTCGGCCGCCTGGATCAGCTTCAGCAGGATGTTCTCGACGTCCTCACCGACGTACCCGGCCTCGGTCAGGGCCGTCGCGTCCGCGATCGCGAACGGGACATTGAGGATGCGCGCCAGCGTCTGGGCAAGCAGCGTCTTACCGCAGCCGGTTGGGCCGAGCAGGAGGATGTTCGACTTCTGGAGCTCGACTTCGCCGTCCTCGGTCACCATCTGGACGCGCTTGTAGTGGTTGTAGACGGCGACGGCGAGAGTTCGCTTCGCCTCTTCTTGAGAGACGACGTAGTCGTTGAGGACGCTGTAGATGTCGCGCGGCTTCGGGAGGTTCTCGAGGTCGAGCTGCGCCGGAGCCGTCAGCTCCTCGTCGATGATCTCGTTGCAGAGATCGATGCACTCGTCGCAGATGTAGACGCCAGGACCGGCGATCAGCTTCTTGACCTGCCGCTGCGATTTCCCGCAGAAGGAACAGAGAAGCTGCTCGTTGCCGTCAGTCGGTCGCGCCACGTCGTTCTCGTTTTAGCCGGAAATCGCCCCGGTCGCTAGGGGCGGGCCCCATCGCGGTGGACGATTACGTTGTCGATGATGCCGTACTCCTTGGCTTCATGCGGGGTCATGAAGTAGTCGCGCTCCATGTCTTTCGAGACTCTCTCGAGCTCCTGTCCGGTGTGGGTGGCCATGATTTCCTCGAGGGTGCGCTTGAGTGCGATCGTCTCGCGGGCGTGGATCTCGATGTCTGTGGCCTGCCCCTGGAAGCCGCCCCAGACCTGGTGGATGAGGATCTTCGAGTTCGGCAGGGCCATCCGCTTTCCTTTTGCTCCCCCGGCCAGCAGCAGCGCGCCCATCGACATCGCCGTCCCGACACAGATCGTCTGGATGTCCGGCTTGACGAACTGCATCGTGTCGTAGATCGCGAGCCCGTGGTACACGGATCCGCCCGGCGAGTTGATGTACAGCGAAATGTCCTTGTCGGGGTCCTCCGACTCGAGGTGAAGGAGCTGGGCGATGATCAGGTTGGCGATCTGGTCGTCGACTGGAGTTCCTAGAAACACGATCCGCTCGTTCAGCAGTCGCGAGTAGATGTCGAACGCACGCTCGCCGCGCGAGGTTTGCTCGACCACCATCGGGATCAACGGGCTCATGCGGGCTCCTTCGTGCCGGGGGTCCAGAGTTTCGGCTCGGTCGCTTCAGTTTCCTTGTCGGGTGTCCAAATCTTCTCGCGCGCGCTCGCGAGCTCGGGCTCGATCCTCTGCACGTCGGCGACGACGCGGTCGAGCGCCTGCTTCAGGCGCAGGTCGGCGCGGAGCACGTCGAAGCGGCCACTCTCGCGGAGCGCCTGGACGACCTCGCCGGGATCCTCACCGGTCGCCTCGGCCTGCTCGCGAATCAGCTCCTCGACCTCCTCGTCGGTGACCTCGAGCGAGAGCTTGTCGGCCACGGCTTCGAGCACCATCTCGCGCGCCACCGACTGGGCGGCCTCCGCGCGGAGCTGCTCGATCAGCTGCTCGGCCGATTGCCCGCGTATCTGGAGGTACGTGTCGAGGTCGATCCCCCGGCGCTCGAGCGCGGCTGCGAGCCCGTTCAGGAGCTCGCGCGTGCGCGACTCGACGATCGGACCGGCGGGATCGACCTTCGAGGCCTCGACGAGCGCGTCGACGGCTGCGGCGCGGAACTCTCCCTCGAGCTCCTCGTCCAGCTGCTCGCGCAGCCGGGACTCGATGTCGCCGCGCAGCTCCCCGAACGTCTCGAACTCGCTCGCTGCGCGGGCAAGATCGTCGTCGAGCGGCGGGAGAACCTTCTCCTTGATCTCCTTGGCGGTCGCCGAGACCTTTCGCGTCGAGCCATCCGGCAGCGGGTAGTCGAGCTCTTTCGTCTCACCGGGCGAGAGACCGACGAGGCCTTCCTCGAGCTCCGGCAGGAGACGCGCGCTTCCGAGCTCGACCGCGTAGTCGCGCTGGGCCTCGCCCTCGTCGGGAGCGAGGTCTGCGATCACCACGTCGCCGAGCTGTGCCGGGCGGCCCTCGACCGGAGCGAGCTCGGCGACCGAGTGCTGCAAAGCCTCAAGCTCGTGATCGACGAGCTCCCCGGGCACCTCCGCCTCAACGTACGGGACCTCGAGCTGCTGCCAATCACCGATCTCGGGCTTGGGCTGAACGGACACGGTGGCCCGGAAGTGGAACGGCGCCTCACCCGACTCCGGCAACTCGTAGTCGTACTCCGGCTGCGCCACGGGGCGAATGCCCGACGAGGCCGCAGCGTTCCAGAACCAGCCGCCGATGTGACTCTCGACCGCCTCGCTCATCAGGCGGTCCTTGCCCACCCGGGCGACGAGCACCTCGTTCGGCACCTTCCCTTTGCGGAAGCCCGGGATCTTGACCGATCCCGCCAGGTCCGAGGTCGCGTGCTCTACAGCATGCTGGACGTCCTCGGGCGCGACGTCGACGGTGAGCCTGACCTTGTTGTCGGAGAGCTCTTCGACCTGGACGGGCATTTGGCCATTCAAGCAAACAAGGCGTTGCCCGCCGCCACCGCCTCCGTACCGGCTGCCCCGCGTGGCTAGCCTCCCGGCCGTGCGGCTCTTTGTTCTCGCGCGTCACGCTGAGTCGGTGCTCAACGTGGAGCAGCGCGTCAACGGCGACCCCACGCGCCCAGCAGGCTTGACCGACGCCGGCCGGGAAGAGGCGCGGTTGCTGGGTCTCCAGCTACGGGACATCCCGATCGATCGCTGCGTGCACACCCGTTTCTCGCGCACGCGCGAGACGGCCCTGCTCGTCCTGGAGGGCCGCAACGTGCCGCTGGCGACCGAACCACTCCTGGACGACATCGACGTGGGCGACCTTGAGGGCAGCCCGATCGCCGAGTACCGGGCCTGGAAACGCTCACACCTCCGCTCCGACGCCTTCCCCGCGGGAGAGAGCCTCGACGACGCAGCCCGCCGTTACGCGAAGGCCTTGCGCAACCTGCTCGACTCGCAGGCGGCGACCACGCTCGTCGTCTGCCACGAGATTCCGGTCCGCTACGCACTGAATGCGTCCGGAGGCTCGGATGCACTCGACAGCCCGGTACACGACATTCCGAACGCAACGCCGTTCTTGTTCGACGACGCCGCGCTCAGCCGGGCCGCCGAACGGATCGAGCTGCTCGTCACGACGATCGAAGCTGAAGGAACTCGTTCGCAGCGCTGACTCGAGTGCGGGCGAGAGGACTCGAACCTCCAAGGGCTTTCGCCCAACGGGTCCTAAACCCGTCGCGTATGCCAGTTCCGCCACGCCCGCGTTCCGGCCTCAAGGATAAAGAGAAGCGGCGGCATCCTCGTCGCGGGCTGCCAGCGGGTTTCAGCATCCCGCAGCGGCGGGGGAAGGCGCACACATGACGAAGGCCGGGGAAACCCGGCCTTCGTCAAAAACTCGAGACGTTGAGGGCTAGTGCTTCTTGTCCTTCTTGTCCTTTTTGTGGTGCTTCTTCTTGCATTCGTGCTTCTTCCGGTGCACGTGGTTCTTGTCGCCGCAGCCCTTGCCGTCCTTGTACTCGTCATCGTCGTTGTCGTCGTCGTCGTCGTCGCCGCCACCGCCGTTGCCGTGTTGGCCGTTCCCGTTCTGACCGTTGTTGTTGCTCTTCTGCGCGGACCGGCTGAAGGCCGACTTGCTCGCCGGCGCCTTGGAGGGCGTCGCGCCGACGATCCGCGCGATCTTCGTGACGTTCGTGGCCTTACTCGCCGTGCTCGCCGCGTAGCCGAGCCCGCCGAAGGCCGCAAGTACGACGAGAATCCCTACGGACATCGCGCTCGCGAGCACGAGACGCGCCCGAACCCGCCGACTTCCGCGCGCCGCTTCGACATCTGCGACGAGGGCGGTCAAGAAACCAATCCTTGGGTGCGGGCGGTGCTCCCTGAGCTCCGCCTCAACATCCCCGTACTGAGATCTCCGCAAGCGTTTCAAATGGCCTCCCCGGCTCGAATCGATGCCTACACCACCTATACCGAGCGGGAGGGTCGAACCCTTACAGGCTTTTCCAGACTCGCGGATACCTCGCCTCCGCCCGGCCCGACGTCGTCAAGCGTCGTCCTCAGACGCGCGAGCACGCGGTGGAGGGCGACCTCGACGGCGTTGGTCTTCAAGCCCACGAGTCGACCGATCTGGCGAGCCGTGAGGTCGGCGCCGTAGCGGAGGGCGATCAGCTCGCGATCGCGCTCGTCCAACTGCGTCATCGCCGAAGACAGGCGTAGAGCTCGTCGAGCGCGCGCTCGACGTCCGGGACAACCGTCAGGTGCTTCCGCTCAGGCAGCCTCGGTCAGCGCTTCGATCAGCTCGTCCTTGAAGTGGAGCTTGTGCTCCTTGACCGCGCTGAACAGCTGAACGGGCACGTTGACGAGCCCGAACGAAATCGTGCCAGACCAGAGCGCACGTGGCATCAGGCTGTTTTTGCCACTCGCGGCGAGGCGGAAACGCTCTCAAGCAGACGGTTCCGAGCGCCGATATAACCCGGATGAGCGGCACATCGGGCTACGACCCGAAGATCATCGAGCGCTTCGCTGACCAGCTGCTGCGGAAGGCGGACTCCGTTCGCGTGGGCGCAGCGGTCTGCGGCGGGGTTTTCGGGGTCGTCGTGGGCTCCGTGCCCCTGACGCCGCTCGAGAGTATCTGGCCGATCCCGGGCCGATTCGGCGTGGCGACCATGCTGCTAGGCACGCTGCTCGGGATCCTGATCGGTTTCGTGGTCGGCGAAGGGCGTGCCTTTCGCTACCGCGTCGAGGCGCAGAGGGCGTTGTTCCAGGTCGACATCGAGCGGCGGGTGACAGCTGCGGTGACGACTGCCGTCTCCAAGGCCGCAACCGAGGCCGTCCAGGCGGCGACCGCGGCCGCGCCCCCAGCCGCGCCCGCGCCCGGCTCATGGGGCTCTCAGCAACAGTCGGTCACGGCTCCTCCGGCTCCGCTACCGGTGTCCAACTCCGGGACCTCCGAGCCCCCCGCGCTGCGGCCTCCAGGCACCTCCTCGCCGGCTCCGCCGGAGGCGCCGCCGCTCAGCCCCGTCGCGTCCGCCTGACAAAAGCGTCCGAACGACGTCGTACACGGTCGATGGCCCCGGGAGGAGTCGAACCTCCGCACACGGATTCGAAGTCCGTCGCTCTATCCACTGAGCTACGGGGCCGGCGGGCTACGGCCAGTATGCCTCAGGCCGCTGTGGGCATCGCCCTCGCGCTCCTCCTCGCCGGACTCCTCGTCAGCGCGTGTGGCTCGAAGCAGTCGAGCGCGAAGAAGACACCCGGGCCGACCGAGAAGTTTTCGGCCGGGACGCGGACATGGTGTGGGTCTACCGGACACGCGAGAGGCCGCGCAGCGTGGTCATCTACCTTCATGGCCTCGGGGGGCCGAGCGAGGATCGTCCCGACAACCACAGGCCCCAACTCATGCACCTCGCGCGCCAGGGGTCGGCCGGCAGCTATCCGCGCTACGAGGTCGGTCCGACGACGAACGTGATGGGGCACATCCTCAACGGGGTGCAGGCCGGGATGGAACACCTCGACGTGTCCGCCCGGGCAGATCGATCTGATCAC
This sequence comes from Actinomycetota bacterium, assembly GCA_030854475.1. Classification (GTDB taxonomy): domain Bacteria; phylum Actinomycetota; class Thermoleophilia; order Gaiellales; family Gaiellaceae; genus JALYTD01. The sequence goes on along the minus strand of JALYTD010000061.1, from coordinate 5,290 downwards.
GGTCCAGTCGAAGCGGAACTTCACGGCCGACCATCTGTCGCCGCTCCAGACGTCCGCGGCAGCAAAGGCTGCGTTTTGGAAGCCGACCGACAGCATGGTCGACGCGGTGCGCTGATCCGGCCGCGTCCCGGCTATCCTCTCTTCGCTGTCGCGTGGTGGCGGTAGCTCAGTTGGTAGAGCCCCGGGTTGTGGTCCCGGTGGTCGCGGGTTCGAGTCCCGTCCGCCACCCCTGGCCTAGCTTTTCAACGCCGCTTTTCTCGTCTCGGTTGGATTGAACGGCCGCACCGGCAGAGCCGGCACGGCCTCTAGGCGGCGTCGCAAGCGACGCCTTGGCGCCACCCCTGGCCTAGCTTTTCAACGCCGCTTTTCTCGTCTCGGTTGGATTGAACGGCCGCACCCGCGGCTCTAGGGAGGCGGCCCGGGGGGAGGAGCGTCGTCCTCGACGTACGTCGTGGTACGCCGACGCGACCCGGGCCACGAATAACGGCGGTGCACGACTGCGCCGCCCTCGCCGTAGGGACCCGGAGGGGGCCCGTAACCGCCGTACATGCCGATGCCCCACCACGTGCGCCAGAACATGATCCCGAGCAGGAAGAGGACGAGCCCCACGATCATCAGCACGACGCCGACGACGTCGAGGTCAACCGCGTTAGAGGTCGCGTTCACGGCCCATGTGAGGATCGCGCCCACCGCAATCAGAATCAGCCCGAGCAGGAAGCCCATGCGGGCGACATTCCCACACGTGCATCTTTCAATCCTTAGTGCGCCTGGGAGGATTCGAACCTCCGACCAACGGCTTAGAAGGCCGTCGCTCTTCCGCTGAGCTACAGGCGCTCAGCTAGAAGGGTATCGCGGTCAGGCGTTAGCGTCTGACGCCGAAGTCAGTGGTCACGATCGTGACCGTGCGCCCGCCGTAGACGCCGGGGGCGCCCGCCACGTGCACCGCGGAGAGGCCGATCTGGCGCCACTGCGCGCTCAGCATGTTGCGCCGGTGCTCAGGGCTGGCCAGCCACATCTTCAACGCGCCGGCGGCATCAACACTGGGCGAAGACCAGAGCAGATTCTCCCCAACGGCCCAGTAGTGGAAGCCCCGCGTGCGGTAGAAACGCTGGATCCGCTTCCAGAACGACGAGCCGTTCGACGACTCGTGCGCGAAGAAGCCAATGCGAGCCATCTGGACGGAATGCTCGTTCGCAGCAGCCGTCAGCTCCGGCGAGGCGCGGAGCCGGGGAAGGCCGCGGCGAGCGCGCAGCACGTTCATCTGGCCGAGCACCTGCGACTCGAGGGCGTTCGCGGGCGTCAGCCGAACGCCGCCCCGCTTGATGCCTGCTCCGGCTGACACGGTGCCGAGACACACGAATGTGGCCACGGTAAGGAGAAGCGGCTTGCGGACGGCGCTGAACATCTAAAAAGGCCATCGGCGCCTCGCCTTGAGCGCTACATCAGCCGAACGGAGGATCTTGGGGGCCTACGGGTCCTAGTTCGAAACTAGGAAGGACCTAGGCCGAAAGCAATATCCGTTAGGTCTCGGCAGGTTCGGGCAAGGGCGGCGGCGGAAGATCGGCCTCCTGCTCGCGCCGGTGCCGTAGCCAGTCCACGAGCAGGACCTGCATCGTGCCCGCAAGGGGGATTGCGCCCAGCGCCCCGAGCACACCCGCCAGCTCGGCACCGAGGAGCACGGAGACCAGCACGACGAGGGGCGACAGCTGAACGGTTCTGCTGTAGATCACCGGCTGGAGAAAGTGGTTCTCGACCTGCTGGTAGACGATGAAGAACACGACGACGACGATCCCGGCAACGATCGAATGCAGGAACGCCACCGTCCCGACGAGCAGCAGCGCCAGGGTCGCGCCTGCGAGCGGAATCAGGTCCAGAATCGCGACGACTAGCCCGAGCGCGACCGCATACGGCACGCCCATGATCAAAAGCACGACCGTGGAGGAACCTCCCGCGATCAGGCTGATCAGGAGGTTGCCGGTCACGTAGCCGCCGACGGTGCGGTAGATGTCGCTGCCGACGCGGCGCCAGCGCCTCTGCTGCTCCGGCCCCATCAGGCCGTAGACCCGCTCGACCCACTTCGGCCCTTCGAGCAACATGAAGAAGGTCATGAAGGCGATCGTGAGGGTGGCGACGATGATCGTGATCACGCCCTTCGTCACGGCGATGGCGGTCCCGGACAGTCCGAACACCTTTGCCGCTCCACCGTTCTTCACCGCTTCACGGACCTTGTCGACGAGGTGGTACTTCGTCTGCAGGAAACCGAGACGGCCCCGGCCGTGCGTGAGGTCGTGGACGTAGCCCGGAAGAGCGTCGACCAGGTCGCGCATCTGGCTCACGAGCGTCGGGATGAACGAAAAACCGATCCCGACGAGGACCAGCAGAACGAGCACGTAGGTGAGCGCGGCGGCGAGCCCTCTGCGATGGACGAAACGCCGCTGCAGGATCTCCACCAGCGGGTTCATCGCGATCGCCAGGAAGAGCGCGACGAAGACCCACGTGAGGACGTGGCGGGCGAGCCACAGGACCTCGAGCGCGATCGCGACGGCGACGACCGTGGTCACGATCATCAGCACCGTTCGCACGCGGAAGAGGACCACGCGCTCGGCAGGCATTCGACAAGGATCGCCTAGCCCTCGGACGTTTAGTGGCCGCCTGGCGCGCTAGCCGAGCCATTCGGGCCGGTCGAATCCGGCTAACGCCTGGATGGAGCCGTAGATCATGTGAAGGATCTCCGTCGAGTGGACGGATACGCGGCAGGTTCCGTAAGGCAACTTGTTCATGGACCGGGTTTCGAGCAAGGAGCGCCGCGCGCTGATCCGTCGTCAGATCGATGTCTCTCACCCACAGGCTGGCGGACGATCGGGAAACACCGAGGGTCTGCTCGATTTCCCTAACCGACAGCCCGTGCTCTCGGCGGAGTCGACGCGCTTCTGCTCGCTCCTTCGTTTTCATTTCTGAAAACATACCGGAGCGTTCGGACGGGCTTCGGAGAAGCGGGCGGCGAGGATCGAACTCGCGTCATTGGGATGGAAACCCAAGGCTTTACCACTAAGCTACGCCCGCACGAAACGGGGACTAGCGTAGCGAACGTGGATCCGTACTCCTGGTCGCTCTCCGGAGAGGCGCTACTCCTGGTTCCGACGCTCGCGATCGCCTACGCGGTGGTCGCCTACCTCCACCCCACGGCCCGAATCCGGATCGCCTGCTTCGCCGCCGGCCTCACGCTGATCGTGCTCGTCTTCGTGACCCCGGTGCAGACGCTGGCGCTCCATTACCTCCTCAGCGCACACCTGCTCCAGAACGTCGTGCTCGCCGAGTGGGCCCCGGCGCTGTGCGTCCTCGGACTCCCGCCGCGGCTCACCGCAGAGCTCTCCGAGCTGCGCTGGGCCCGCCTCGCCGCACATCCCCTCGTCGCGCTGCCCGTCTGGCTCGGCACGTACTTCATCTGGCACGTCCCGTGGATCTACGACAGTGCCCTCGAGCACCCGAACAGCCTGCTGCACCTCGAGCACCTGTGCTACTTCGCCGCCGGCGTCCTCCTCTGGTGGCCGGTCCTGACCGGCCGGCTGGCCCCCGGCTCGGCAGCGGCTTACCTGTTCGCCGCGTTCGTGCTCGCGAGCCCGCTCGGCCTGCTGCTCGCACTCCTGCCGGACGCCGTGTACTCGTTCTACGAGCACGCCCCCCGTCGCGTCTGGGGGCTCTCGGCTTCCACCGACCAGCAGATCGCTGGCCTGACGATGGCCGCCGAGCAGGCTGTGGTCTTCTTCGGCGCGTTCACTGTGTACTTCCTGCGCTTCCTCGGCGGCGAGGACAGGGCCGTGGTCGCAAGCCGCTAGCTTGCGCCCGTGAAGACGGCGATCTTCGCCCGCCACGGCGAGAGCGAGTTCAGCGTCCGTGAGGCAGTCAACGGCGATCCCGGCGTCGAGTGCCTACTGACCGCAACGGGCCGGGAGCAGGGGCGTGGGCTAGGCGAGGCGCTGCGCGACGAGCAGCTCGACCTCTGCGTCGTGACCGAGTTTCAGCGCACGTGGGAAACGGCTGACCTCGCGCTCGAAGGACGAGAGGTGCCACGGCTCGTCAGGCCGGACCTGAACGACATTCGCTTCGGGGACGAGTTCGAAGGCCGTCCGCTGGCCGACTACCGTGCGTGGGGCAGCGAGCACCCGCCGACCACGGATGCTCCGGGGGGCGGCGAGAGCCGCACGACCACGGTCCTCCGCTACGTCGAGGCGTATCGAGCGCTCGCGGAGCGTTCCGAGGCGACGATCCTGGTCATCGCGCACGGCCTCCCGATCCGCTACGCGCTAAACGCTCTCGAGGGAGGCCTGCCGGCGCCCATCGTCGATCAGGTCCCCTACGCCGAGCCATACCGGTTCGACGAGGGCCAGCTCAAGCAGGCGGCAGAGCTGCTGGAGCGCTGGGCAGCAAATCCGGTGTGGCCCCGGACGGCCGCAGGAGGATGAGCAGCGCCGCGAGCGCCGCCGACGACGCCCCGACGACGAACGGGACGGCGTGTCCAACGTGCGACCAGAGGAAGCCGGCGGCGATGCTCGAGACCAGCACCGCACCGCCGGTCGCCGCCGAGAAAAGCCCGTAGGCCGTCCCGGCCGCGTCGCCCTGGACGTTGTCGGCGACCCACGCTTTCGCCACTCCGTCCGTCGCCGCCACGTACACGCCGTACACGGCGAAGAGCGGCCAGACAGCCCAAGCGCCGGAGGCCAGTGCGAAGCCGAGGTAGACCAACGCGAAGACGCCGAGGCCCCCGGCCAAGACGAGCGGCCGGGCCATGCGGTCCGACAACGCCCCGAGCGGCCACGAGAGGCTCGAGTAGACGACCTGGTAGAGCGCGTAGGTGAGCACGACCGCCGTCGCGCCGAGCCCCAGATCCCTCGCCCGCAGGATCAGGAAGACGTCGCTCGAGTTCCCGAGTGAGAACACGACCCAGGTTCCGAGCACGAACCAGAACCTGCGCGGCAGCCGGACGACATGCCCGGGCTCGACCGTTTCGGGCGCCGGCCGCGCCGGAGCCTCCCGGACGGCGCGGAGCAGCAGCAAGGTCAGGATCCCCGGGATCACCGCAACGAAGAGGATCGTCCGCAGCGAGACCCCTGCGGCCAGCAAGGAGACGGCGACGAGCGGCCCCAGCACGCCGCCCGCGCTGTCGAGCGCGCGCTGGTAGCCGAACGCCGAGCCCACCAGCTCCGGAGACGTGGAGTCGCGGATCAGGGCGTCGCGCGGCGCAGTGCGCGCCGCCTTGCCGACGCGGTCCGCCACGCGCCCGACCAGCACC